>CAMLNA010000010.1 GCA_946481025.1 uncultured Rivibacter sp. | reverse complement strand
CGGATCTGGTGGCCCCAGCCCACGTCGGTCTTGCTGTCCTCGAGCTTCTGCTGCTGCTCGCGCTGCTTGCGCATCTCGTGCTCGTACAGGCGCGCGCGCAGCATCTGCCAGGCCTCGTCGCGGTTGCGGTGCTGCGAGCGGTCGTTCTGGCACTGCACCACGATGCCGGTCGGCATGTGCGTGAGGCGCACCGCCGAGTCGGTCTTGTTGATGTGCTGGCCGCCCGCGCCCGAAGCGCGGAAGGTATCGGTGCGCACGTCGGCCGGGTTGATCTCGATCTCGATGGAGTCGTCCACTTCGGGGTAGACGAACACGCTCGCGAACGAGGTGTGGCGGCCGCCGGAAGAGTCGAACGGGCTCTTGCGCACCAGGCGGTGCACGCCGGTCTCGCTGCGCAGGAAGCCGAAGGCGTATTCACCTTCGATCTTGATGGTGGCGCTGCGGATGCCGGCGACGTCGCCTTCGGTCTCTTCCATCACGTCGGCCTTGAAGCCCTTGCGCTCGGCATAGCGCAGGTACTGGCGCAGCAGCATGCTGGCCCAGTCGCAGGCCTCGGTGCCGCCGGCGCCGGCCTGGATGTCGAGGAAGCAGTTCAGCGGATCGGCCGGGTTGCCGAACATGCGGCGGAACTCGAGGTCGGCCACGATGGCGGCCAGGCCCTGCACCTCGGCCTCGATGGCCTGGATGCCGTCGATGTCGTTGTCTTCCTTCGACAGCTCGTACAGCTCGGTGTTGTCGGACAGTTCCTGCGTCAGCTTGTCGAGCGTGACGACGACGGCATCGAGGGATTTCTTTTCGCGGCCCAGTTCCTGGGCGCGTTTCGGCTCGTTCCAGACGTTGGGGTCTTCGAGCGCGGCGTTGACTTCTCTCAGGCGGTTGGCTTTGACTTCGTAGTCAAAGATACCCCCGTAGGTCTTGGGTGCGCTGGCTCAGATCGGCAAGCTGGGCGCCCAGGGCGTTGATGTGTTCGATGTCCATGGAAAACGTCCTCTTCAAAGGGCGTGCATTTTCGCATGGGGCCTGCAGTGCACCGATCCGGCCCCGGGAGCGGGCCCGCGGCGGACCAAGGGTATCCACGGGTCGGGTTACCGCTGGGTAGGGGGTGAATTGTCAGAAGCATGTAAGGGATGTGGCGCGAAAGTCGCGTCCATTCCTTTACACGGCGCTTACATGCTCTTGGCGGTGACCTCGATCAAGCTGGTGGCGGAAATCGCGCTGATGGCCTTCGTGGGCCAGTGGGTGCTGGGCCTGCTGGCCGGCAGCCGGCGCGACACCAACCTCTTCTACCAGCTGCTGGCGGTGCTGACGAAGCCCTTCGTGAAGGGCGTGCGGCTGCTCACGCCGCGCGTCGTGCTGGACCGCCACATCCCGCTGGCTGCCTTCATGCTGCTGGCGATGCTGTGGGTGGTGGTCACCATCATGCGCATCCAGATGTGCCTGGAGATCGGAGTGCACCTGTGTCGATGAACGGCCAAGGTCTTCGCTACTGGCGCCTGAAGCTGCGCGCCGTCACCTGGCTGCTGCTGGGCCGCAGCGAGGCGGCCGAGCGCGAGTTCACCGCGATCCTTGCCCACTGGCCGGGCGACGCCTATGCGTTGGCCAGCCGGGCCCACGTGCGCTCGCAGCTGCGCAGGCGCACCGAAGCCATCGAGGACGCCCGCGCCCTGGTGGCCGCCCACCCCAGGCGCAGCGCCGCCGACTGGTTCAACCTGGCTTTCCTGCTCGAAGATGCCGGTGAGCTGGTGCCTGCCGAACAGGCTTTCCGCGAGGCGCTCTCGCTGGACCCGAAGCTCGACCGCGCGTGGTACGGCCTGGGTCTCACGCTGATCCGCCAGCAGCGCTTCGACGAAGCCGCCGCCGCGCTGCGGCGCAACACCGAACTGCAACCCATGAGCCCCTACGGCTGGTACCAGCTGGCCCGGGTGCACATGGACCGTCACGAGCCCGAGGAAACGCGAAGGATCATCCGCCACCTCAAGGGCTTCGAACCCAAGGTGGCCGCCCAGTTGGAGCGCGAAACTGGCCTGGTTCCGTGAGCAGCATGTAGTACGAGCCGCAGAAAGAGGGCGCGGCCGATCGGTGCCGGGGCTTGCCCCGGGGGACAACGTTGGAGGCAACTGCGATGCAATTGACGGAGAGACACCGGCATTACTGGCAGAAGAACCTTCGCATCACCAGCGTGCTGCTGGCGATCTGGTTCTTCGTGACGTTCGTGATCGGGTACTTCGCCCGCGACCTGAACTTCAGCTTCTTCGGCTGGCCGTTCAGCTGGTGGGTGGCGGGCCAGGGCGCCCTGATCGTGTACGTGCTCATCATCTGGTACTACGCGCGGTACATGAACCGCCTGGACCAGGAACACGGCGTCGCCGAGGAGGAATGACATGGCTGGCGTAGGCGTTCAGACCGGTCGGGGCGGCGGTGCCGCCTCGGCCAACCAGGCGTTCAAGAAGCAGCTCAACAAGGTGTACGGCTGGTACACCGGCGGCTTCCTGGCTTTCATCATCGTGCTGGCGATCCTCGAGCAGATGGGGCTGCCGCGCAACTGGATCGGCTTCATCTTCCTGCTCGCCACCGTGGCCCTGTATGCCGGCATCGGCATCATGAGCCGCACCACCGACGCGGCCGAGTACTACGTGGCCGGCCGCCGCGTGCCGGCCGTCTACAACGGCATGGCCACCGGCGCCGACTGGATGAGCGCGGCCTCCTTCATCGGCATGGCCGGCACGCTCTACCTGTCGGGCTACGGCGGGCTGGCCTTCATCATGGGCTGGACCGGCGGCTACTGCCTGGTGGCGCTGTTCCTCGCGCCCTACCTGCGCAAGTTCGGGCAGTTCACCATCCCCGACTTCCTGGGCGCGCGCTACGAGGGCAACCTGCCCCGGCTGATCGGCATCCTCGCCGCCATCCTGTGTTCGTTCACCTACGTGGTGGCGCAGATCTACGGCGTGGGCCTCATCACCACGCGGCTCTCGGGCCTGGCCTTCGAGGTCGGGATCTTCGTCGGCCTGGGCGGCATCCTGGTGTGTTCGTTCCTGGGCGGCATGCGCGCGGTCACGTGGACGCAGGTGGCGCAGTACATCATCCTGATCATTGCGTACCTCGTTCCGGTGGTCTGGCTGTCGGTCAAGCAGACCAGCGTGCCCGTGCCGCAGGCCGTCTACGGCATGCAGCTGCAGAAGGTCACCGAAGCCGAGAACCGGCTGAAGGCCGACCCGAAGGAGCAGGAGGTCATCGCGATCTTCAAGCAGCGCGCCGCGGAGTTCGACGCCAAGCTGAAGGACATCCCGGCCGCGATGGCGGCCGACAAGGCCGCCGCCGACAAGAAGCTGGCCGACCTGAGAACCGCCAACGCGCCGGCCGCCGAGATCCAGGCCGCCGAGAAGGCGCTGGCGGGGCTGCCGAAGGACATGGTCGAGGCCAAGAAGGCCTACACCGCCGGCAAGACCAGCAATGAAGGGCGGGCCAAGCCGCTGGCCGGCATGCCGGCGCATGCCCAGATCTACGCGGGCGACCCCAACGGCGACGCAGCGGCGAAGAAGACCTTCGAAGAGTCGAGGCGCAACTTCCTCGCGCTGGTGTTCTGCCTGATGGTGGGCACGGCCGCGCTGCCGCACATCCTGATGCGCTACTACACGACACCGTCGGTAAAGGAAGCGCGGGAGTCGGTGACGTGGTCGCTGTTCTTCATCTTCCTGCTGTACTTCACCGCGCCGGCACTGGCGGTGCTCGTGAAGTACGAGATCTTCACCGTGCTGGTGGGCACGCCGTTCGACAAGCTGCCGGAGTGGATATCCGCCTGGAACAAGGTCGATCCGACGCTGCTCACGGTGGCCGACGTCAACAAGGACGGCATCTTCCAGCTGGGTGAGATGCGCATCGGCGGCGACATCATCGTGCTGGCCACGCCGGCCATCGGCGGGCTGCCGTACGTCATCTCGGGCATGGTGGCGGCCGGCGGCCTGGCCGCGGCGCTGTCCACGGCGGACGGCCTGCTGCTGACCATCGCCAATGCGCTGTCGCACGACCTGTACTACAAGATGATCGACCCGAACGCGCCCACCGCGCGCCGCGTCGCGATCTCGAAGGCGCTGCTCGTGGTCGTTGCCCTGCTGGCGGCCTTCGTGGCGGCGCAGAAGCCGGCGGACATCCTGTTCCTGGTCTCTGCGGCGTTCTCGTTCGCGGCCGCTGCCTTCTTCCCGGCCCTGGTGCTCGGCATCTTCTGGAAGCGCGCCAACAAGTGGGGCGCCACGCTGGGCATGGTGGCCGGTCTGGGCGTCACCTTCTACTACATGGTGACCACCCAGGCCTGGCTGCGCGGCATCTTCGGCGTCACGTCGCCGATCGAGCTGTGGTGGGGCATTCAGCCCATCTCGGCCGGCCTGTTCGGCGTGCCGGTGGGCTTCGCGGTGATCGTCATCGTGAGCCTGCTGACCGGCGCACCGAAGAAGGAAACCCAGGAGCTCGTGGAGCACGTGCGCTACCCCGATCTCAGGCTCGGCAAGGCCTGATCCGTCGCTTCACGCCACGAAGCCCCGCTCGCCCGAGCGGGGCTTTTTCTTGTCCGGCGCGCATTGTGGCGGGCGGGGCGCGCTCCTAAGATCGGGCGCCGTGCCCTGATGCCCGCCTGCGATGCCACACGAGTCGCCTACGCCGCCCACGTCGCCCGACGAAGCCGAGCCTGTGAGGCGTGCCATCCGGGCGGCCTGCGACCTGCCCGCATTGGCCGGCGCGGCACACGACATACGCCGGCTGGCTCGCCGCCTGCTCGAGCACGGGCTGCCGGCACGGCAGCTCACCGGGCTCGTCAGCCACCTCAACGACGTGCTCACCGCGCACCTCGTTGGCCTGCTGGCAGCCGAGGCGGGCATGGACCTGCGCCGTGCCTGCTGGCTGGCCTTCGGCTCCGAAGGGCGCAGCGAGCAGACCATCGCGACCGACCAGGACAATGGCCTCGTGTTCGAAAGCGATGAGCCCGGGCGCGACCGCGCCTCGTGGCTGGCCTTCGGCCGGCGCGTGAACGACTCGCTCGACGCCTGCGGCTACCCGCTGTGCCAGGGCAACGTGATGGCCTCCAACCCCGAGTGCTGCCTCACGCCGGCCGAATGGCGCGAGCGTTTCGAGCACTGGATGGAACACGGCGCCCCGCGCGATCTGCTGGCGGCCAGCATCTACTTCGACCTGCGGCCGATCGCCGGCCGCGCCGAGCTGGCCCTGCCGCTGCGCGACGCCATCACCGGCGGGGCGCTGCGCCTGCCTCGCTTCATGAAGCAGCTGGCCGACAACGCGTTGTCGCACGGACCGCCGCTCACCTGGCTGGGCGGGCTCGACGGTGACCGCATCGACCTCAAGATGCAGGGGACCGCGCTGTTCGTGGACGCCGCCCGCCTGCTGGCGCTGGCCCACGGCATACCGTGCACCGGCACGCGGCACCGCTTCGAGGCGCTCGCCGCAGCCGGCCAGGTGCCGCCGGCAGAAGCCGAGGTCTGGATCGGCGCGTTCGAGTTCCTGCAGATGCTGCGCCTGCGCGTGCAGGTCGGGCAGGGCGCCGACGAGGCCGGCGCCGGCGCTCCCCGGGGCAACCCCAACCTGCTGGACACGGCCGCCCTCGACGAGCCGGACCGGCACGCGCTGAAGGAAGCGCTGCATGTGGCGCGTTCGCTGCAGCAGCGGCTCGCGCTGGACTATCAGCGCTGAGCGGCTCATCATCGGCCCTCGACCAAGGGAGACGACGACGATGATGCATCGCCCGGTGCAGGCGCAGCGGCTGGTCGCACTGTTCGTGCTCGGGTGGCTGCTGTTCAGCTTCCCGCTGCTGGCGCTTTTCAACACCGGCGGCTCGGTGTTCGGCGTTCCGCTGCTGTACGCCTACCTGTTCGGTGCCTGGGTCCTGCTCATCGTGCTGATGATCCTCGTGGTCGAACGCTGGAAGTAGGCATGCTGCACGGCGGCGTCATCCTGCTCACCTCGTTCGCCTACCTGGGCATCCTGTTCGCGATCGCCTACTGGGGCGACAAGCGCGCCGATGCCGGCCGTTCCATCATCGCCAACCCGTACACCTACGCGCTGTCGATGGCGGTGTACGCCACCTCCTGGACCTTCTACGGCAGCGTGGGCCGCGCGGCTGCCACGGGCGTGGGCTTCCTGCCGATCTACCTGGGGCCCACGCTGATGGCCGCGCTCTGGTGGCTCGTGCTGCGCAAGATGATCCGCATCAGCAAGCAGCACCGCATCACCTCGATCGCCGATTTCGTCGCCGCGCGCTACGGCAAGAGCGCGCTGCTGGGCGGGCTGGTGACGGTGATCGCGGTGATCGGCGTCATCCCGTACATCGCGCTGCAGTTGAAGGCGGTGTCGGCCAGCTTCGGCATCCTGCTGCAGTACCCCGAGGTGTCGATGCCGGCGCGCCGCGAGGCCGGGCACCTGCTGGACGACACGGCGCTGTACGTGGCGCTGCTGCTGGCCGCGTTCACCGTCGTGTTCGGTACCCGCCACCTCGACGCCACCGAACGCCATGAAGGCATGGTGGCCGCAGTGGCCTTCGAGTCGATGGTCAAGCTGCTCGCCTTCCTGGCCGTCGGCACCTTCGTCACCTTCGGTCTCTACGGCGGCTTCGGCGACATCTTCGAGCGTGCCGCGCGACTGCCCGACGTGGAGAAGCTGCTCACGCTGGGCAGCGCAGCCGGCACCTACGGCTCGTGGGGCTGGCTCATCTTCCTGTCGATGCTGTCCATCCTGTTCCTGCCGCGGCAGTTCCAGATCAGCGTGGTCGAGAACGTCAACGAGAACCACCTCACCAAGGCGATCTGGCTGTTCCCGGTGTACCTGCTGGCCATCAACGTGTTCGTGCTGCCCATCACCTTCGCCGGGCTCATGCAGTTCGCGCCCGGCCAGGTGGACGCCGACACCTTCGTGCTCACGCTGCCCATGGCGCACCGCCAGGAGGCGCTGGCGCTGTTCGTCTTCATCGGCGGCCTGTCGGCGGCCACCGGCATGGTGATCGTCGAGACGATCGCGCTGTCCACCATGATCTGCAACGACCTGGCCATGCCGGTGCTGCTGAGGTGGAAGGCCCTGGCACTGTCGCGGCGCAGCGACCTGTCCGGGCTGCTGCTGGGCATACGCCGCGGCGCCATCGTGCTGCTGATGATGCTGGGCTACGTGTACTACCGCGCGGCCGGCGAGGCCTATGCGCTGGTGTCCATCGGCCTGGTGTCGTTTGCCGCGGTGGCGCAGTTCGCGCCCGCCATGCTGGGCGGCATGTACTGGAAGCAGGGCACCCGCCGCGGCGCGCTCACCGGGCTGTCGCTCGGCTTCCTGCTGTGGGCCTACACGCTGCTGCTGCCCTCGTTCGCGCGCTCGGGCTGGGGGCTGGACATCTCGTTCATCGAGCAGGGGCCCTTCGGCGTGGGCTGGCTCAAGCCGCAAGGCCTGTTCGGCCTGGAGGGCATGGACAACATCAGCCACTCGCTGTTCTGGAGCATGCTGGCCAACGTGGGCGGATACGCCGCCGTGTCCCTGATGGGGCGCCAGGGCGTGCGCGAGCAGGCGCAGGCGGTGCTGTTCGTCGATGTCTTCAAGAGCGCCCCGCGCACCAGCCGGCTGTGGCGCGGCCGCGCATCGGTCTCCGAGGTGCTGGTGCTGGTCGGACGCTTCATCGGGCGAGAGCGGGCGGAAGCGGCGTTCGCGCAGTACGCCGTGCGCCGGGGCGCCGGCGACGTCGCCCGGCTCGAACCCGACGCCGAGCTGGTGCACTTTGCCGAGAACCTGCTGGCCGGCGCCATCGGCGCGGCGTCGGCCCGCGTGATGATCGCCTCGGTGGTGCACGAGGAGCCGCTGTCGATGGACGAACTGTTCGACATCCTCGACGAGGCGTCGCAGGTCATCGCCTACAGCCGGCAGCTGGAGCAGCAGTCGCGGGAGCTGGAGGCGGCCACCAGCGAACTGCGCGCCGCGAACGAACGGCTCAAGGAACTCGACCGCCTGAAGGACGACTTCATCTCGATGGTGACCCATGAGCTGCGCACGCCGCTCACGTCCATCCGCGCCTTCTCCGAGATCCTGCAGGCCGATCCCAAGCTCGACCTCGACAAGCGCCGCCAGTTCCTGGGCATCCTGGTGAAGGAGAGCGAACGCCTCACGCGGCTGATCAACCAGGTGCTCGATCTCGCCAAGCTCGAGTCCGGCACGGCCGAGTGGCACTCCAGCGAGCTCGACCTGAAGGACGTGATCGAGGAGGCGGTGTCGGCCACCAGCACGCTGGTCGCCGAACGCGGCGCCCGGCTCACCGCCGAGCTGCCCGCCGGCCTGCCCACCGTGCGCGCAGACCGCGACCGGCTGATGCAGGTGCTGATCAACCTGATCGCCAACGCGGTGAAGTTCTGCGACCGCGACCGGGGCCGCATCCACATCCGCCTGGGCATCGAAGGCGGTGCCGCCTTGCGGGTGGACGTGCGCGACAACGGCATCGGCGTCGCGACGGCCGACCAGCAGACCATCTTCGAGAAGTTCCACCAGGTGGGCAACACCCTGACCGACAAGCCACGCGGCACCGGGCTCGGCTTGCCGATCAGCCGCCAGATCGTGCAGCATTCCGGCGGGGAGCTATGGGTCGAAAGCATGCTGGGGCAGGGTGCGACCTTCTCGTTCACGCTGCCGCTGGATGCCCGCCCGCACACCGCGGCGCCGGCCGAGGCGGCACCAGCCACTGCGAAGTGATCTCCACATGACCAAGAAGACCATCCTGATCGCCGACGACGAGCCCAACATCGTGATCTCGCTCGAATACATGCTGCAGCAAAGCGGCTACGAGGTGATGGTGGCGCACGACGGCCAGGAGGCCATCGACGCGATCGCCCGGCGCGTGCCCGATCTCCTGCTGCTAGACATCATGATGCCCAGGCTGTCGGGCTACGACGTCTGCCAGAAGATCCGCGAGAGCGAAGCCTGGCGGGGCATCCACATCGTCATGCTGTCGGCCAAGGGGCGCGAGGTCGAGATCGCCAAGGGTCTCGCGCTCGGGGCCGATGCCTACGTCACCAAGCCGTTTTCCACCAGGGAGCTGCTGGCGCAGATCCATGCGCTGCTGGGGGACTGATGGGGCCCTCGGCCGGCAGGTTCGCGCTCTGGCTGGCAGCGTGCTGCGCCTTCCTCTGCGCCCTGCTCGTGCTGGCCGGCGCCGCGTTGTGGCTGGACCTCGGCGACCCTGAACGGCAGGCGCTTGCGGCGATGCTGCGGCCCCGCACCATGCTGTTCGCGCTGCTGGCGCTGCTACTGCCGTTTGCCTTGGGCGCCGCCTTGCGCTGGTGGTTCAAGGCCTACCCGGGCGCCGCAGCGCGTTTGGCCGCCGAGCTGCGCATCATCCACACGGTCAACCCGGCGCACCGCGTGGCAGCCGAAGGCGGCGAGGAGATGCGGCAGCTCGCGTTGGCGGTCAACGCCTTCGCGCAGGACCATGAGGCGCTGCGCACCGAGGTCGAAACACGCATCGCCCTGTCGGGCGCCCACCTGCTGCAGGAGAAGAACCGGCTGGCGGCGTTGATGTCCGAGCTCGCCCAGAGCGTGATCGTGTGCAACGCCGAAGGCCGCGTGCTGCTCTACAACGCCCAGGCTGCGCGCCTGCTGGCGCCGGGCGGCCCTGCGTCGAGCGCTTCGCCGGTGGGCCTCGGGCGCTCCATCTTCGGCATCCTAGACAAGGGCGCGGTCGTGCATGCGCTGGAGCAGGTGACGCGCCGCGTCGAGCAGCAGGTGCCGCGCGCGGTGGCGCATTTCGTCACGCTGCGCGACGGGCAGCTGCTGCGCGCCACGATGGCGCCGGTGCTCGGCGCCGAGCGCAAGCTCGATGGCTTCGTGCTGGTGCTCGAGGACATCACCCGAGCGGTGGAGTCCGACGGCCGGCGCGACCAGCTGCTGCGCCAGCTCACCGAAGGCACCCGCGCGCCGCTGGCCAACATCCGCGCAGCGGCCGAAACCATCGAGCAGTATCCGGACATGGACGCCGGGCACCGCGAGCGCTTCACCGCGGTGATCCTCGACGAGGCCGAGCGGCTGTCGTTGCGGCTCGATGAATCGGCGGCGGTGGCAGCCGACGTGCTGGCCTACTGGCCGCTCGAGGACATGCAGGCCGGAGACCTGGCCTTTGCGCTGCAGCGCAACTTCAAGAGCAGCATCGGCGTGGCGGCCCACGTGCGCGAGTCGCAGCCTTCGCTGTGGCTCACCGTCGACAGCCATGCGATGGTGCAGGCGCTCACGCACGTGATGGGCAACATCGTGTCGGCTCACCACGTGCGACATGTCGAGATCGACATGGCCGCCGCGGGGCGGCATGTGCGCCTGTCGCTGCGCTGGAAGGGGCCGCCGCTGGCACCCGAGGCGCTGCGTGCCTGGGAGATGCAGGCGTTCTCGATCGAGCAGCCGGCGGCCACGCTGAAGGAAGTGCTCGCCCGGCATGGGGGTGAATGGTGGTGCCGCAGCGACCCGCCGCGGGGCGAGAACCAGCTGTGCGTGCAGCTGCCCACCCTTCAGCCCGAAAGCGCCGTCCGGGCGGCTGACCTGCCGTCGCAGGAGCGGCCGGTCTACTACGACTTCGACCTCTTCAACCAGCCGGGCCAGACGCCCGAGCTCGACGGGCAATTGCTGTCGGCGCTCGCGTACACCGTGTTCGACACCGAGACCACCGGGCTCGACCCGTCCGGCGGCGACGAGATCATCTCCATCGGCGCGGTGCGCGTCGTCAACGGCCGGCTGCTCCGGCAGGAAACCTTCGAGCAGCTGGTGAACCCGCGGCGGCCGGTGCGCGCCGAGTCGCAGCGGGTGCACGGCATCTCCTCGGCCATGCTTGCCGGGCAGCCGCTCATCGAGCAGGTGCTGCCGGCCTTCCACCGGTTTGCCGAGGACACCGTGCTGGTGGCGCACAACGCGGCCTTCGACATGCGCTTCCTGCAGTTGAAGGAGGCGCAGACCGGCGCGCGTTTCGTGCAGCCGGTGCTGGACACGCTGATGCTCTCGGCCCTGGTGCATCCGGGCCATGCCGATGCCGAGCACCAGCTCGAGGAGATCGCCCGCCGCGTGGGGGTGGAGGTGGTGGGGCGCCACACCGCGCTGGGCGACGCCCTGGTGACCGCCGGGGTGTTCCTGAAGCTGGTGCCGCTGCTGGCCGAGCGCGGCATCCGCACGCTCGGGCAGGCGCGCGAGGCGTCGCGCAAGACGGTGTACGCGAAACTGGACTACTGAGGGCTGTCGCCATCGCCGGCGCTGCTGCTTGCCGCGCGAGCCAGCTGCCGGAGGGGCATCGTGCCGATGCGGGTGGCAGGGCCCCGCGGGGCCAGGGTCAGGCGAGGGGTGCTTCCAGGAACGCTTCAAGCCGCTGCGCCAGGGCTTCGGGCTGGTCGTGGTGCAGCATGTGCCCGGCGTCGGCCAGCATGTGGCGCTCGACCTGGCGCACCACCGCCAGCCGCTCGTCGAACTCGCTGCGCGGATAGCGGTTGCCCCACCACTTGCTCACGTCGGTGGCGTCGCCCTCCACCCAGAGTACGGGCGCCTCGATCTGCGCCCAGCAGGCGAGCACTTCCTCCACGCGGTAGAGGACCGGGTTCGTCCGCTTGTGGGCCGGGTCGCCGAGGATGCTCCAGCGGCCGCCTTCCTCTTCGCGTGACCAGTGCGGCGCAAGCCAGGCCGCCCGTTCCGGCGACAGCCGCGGATTGTTCTGCCGCAGCCGCTCGGCCACCGCGGCCAGGCTGTCGTAGTCGCGCAGGCGCTGCGGCTCCTTCAGCTCGTCGAGCCACTGCGCATAGCGCCGCGGCGCATGGGCCGGCCTGGTCTGCGGCATGCCGAAGCCTTCGAGGTTGACCAGCCTGCGGATGCGCGCCGGGCGGATGCCGGCATACATCATCGCGACGTTGCCGCCCATGCTGTGGCCCAGCAGGTCGATGGGCTGCTGCCCGGGCAGCAGCCCATCGAGCAGGGCTTCCAGGTCGCCCAGGTAGTCGGGAAACCAGTAGCTGTCGGCAGCGGGCGCCTCGGTGAGGCCGAAGCCGCGCCAGTCGGGTGCGATGACGTGGCGCTCCTGCGCCAGCGCGTCCACCACGAACTGGAACGAGGCGGCCACGTCCATCCAGCCGTGCAGCATGACGAGCGGCGGACGCTCGGGCGTGCCCGGTTCCGGCGCGCCCCAGGTCAGCACGTGGTAGCGCAGGCCCCGCACGGGCACGAATCTCGAGGCCGCACGGCGGCGGGCGGTGTAGGTGGGCTCGGACTGCATGCGGGGACTATAGGGGGCCGATGCGTTTCGTGTGTCCCGCGGGCGTCACCGGCTGCTGGTCCGCCAGAATGCACGCATGACCCAAGCCCCTGCCTACACCCTGCGCGCGGCCGAGCCGCGCGACCTGCAAGACCTGGTACGGCTGATCGCCGCGCTGGCCGACTACGAAAAGCTCACCCACCTGCTCGATGCCACGCCCGAGAAGCTGGCGCCGCACCTGTTCGGCGACAAGCCGGTGGCCGAGGCGATGGTGGCCGAGCTGGCCGACGGATCGGTGGTCGGCTTCGCGCTGTACTTCACCAACTTCTCGACCTTCCTGTGCCGGCCGGGCCTGTATCTCGAAGACCTGTTCGTGCTGCCGCAGCACCGCCAGCTCGGCATCGGCCGCGCGATGCTGCAGGCGCTGGCCAGGCTGGCCGTCGAGCGGGGCTGCGGCCGTTTCGAATGGAGCGTGCTCGACTGGAACGAGCCGGCGATCCGCTTCTACGAAAAAATGGGCGCCTCGGTGCTGCCCGACTGGCGCATCTGCCGCATGACGGGCGAGGCGCTGCACGGTTTCGCGCGAGGGTGAGCCGATGAAGGCCGCCGCTTTGGCCGGTTGGCTGCTGGCCGCGGGAGGACAGGCCATGGCGCTGGACGTGAACTCGATGTGGGACTACGAGCGGCCCGGGTTGAGCGAGCAGCGGTTTCGCGAGGCGCTGAGGGAGGCCTCGGGCGACGACGCGCTGGTGCTGCGCACGCAGATCGCGCGCACCTACAGCCTGCGCGGCCGGATCGACCAGGCCCATGCCGAACTCGACGCGATCGAACCGCAGGTGGCCGCGGCCGGTGCCGAAGTCCAGGTGCGGGTACTGCTCGAACGCGGCCGCACGCTGCGATCGGCCAGGCAGCCCGCCGAAGCGCGGCCGCTGTTCGTGTCGGCCTTCGAGCGGGCCGATGCGGCCGGGCTCGAGTACCTGGCGGGCGATGCGCTGCACATGGTCGCGCTGGTGGAGAGCAGCCTCGAGGGCCGGCTGGAATGGAACCACCGCACCGCGCAGTACGCGAGCCGGGCCAGCGATCCGGCGGCGCGGCACTGGGAGGCCGGTGCCTGGAACAACCTGGGCGTGGCCTTGAACGAAGCCGGCCGCCATGCCGAAGCGCTGGCTGCCTTCGAGCATGCGCTGGCCGCCCACGAGCGCTCGGGCAAGGTGACCAGCATCCGCATTGCGCACTGGATGGTCGCGCACACCCTGCGCCTGCTCGGGCGCATCGACGAAGCGCTGGCGCGGCAGCTCGAACTCGAAGCGCAATGGCGGTCGGCGGGCGAAACCGACGCCTACGTGTTCGAGGAACTGGTGGCGCTGTACGAGGCGAAGGGTGACGGACCACGCGCCGCCCGCTACCGCAGCTTGCTGGAGCAGGCCAGGCGCTGACGGCCCTAGCTAGGCGGGGGCCTGGAAACCGCCCGCCCGGTAGGTGAGCACCAGCGTGTCGCGCCAGCCCCGTTCGCCCTCGGGCTGGATCGGCGTGCTTTCATGGATCACGCGGGTGTCGTCGAGCAGCAGCGCCGTCCACGGCTGCTCCAGCGTGAAGCGCACGCCCATCGGCCCCTGCGCGTCGAAGACGCGGGTTTCGCCGCCGCGCACGCCGTGCCGGCCGATCAGCACGACCGCCACGAAGTCGACGCCGTCGCGGTGCGCGCCTTCCGGTGTGGGGCGGCCCATGCCGTCGGTCGTGTCGATGCGGAACGGGTGGGCCTCGATGAACCAGCGCGTCCCGCCCGAGACCTGGGCGAACAGGGCGCCCAGGCTCTGCACCAGCCGCTGCCAGGCCGGCATGGCCGGCTGCGCCGGATCCATGGGCTCGAACCAGCGCTCCATGCCGCCGTGCAGCGCGTTGTAGGTGGTGGGCTGCCAGTGCGCGCGGTGCGGCGTCTGCACGAGCGCGGGCGGGGCGATGTCCTGCACGAAGCAGCTGTGGCGCCGGTAGCGATAGCGGCCGCCGTCCTTCAGGTGCGCATCGGGCGGCAGGTCGTCCCAGAAGGGCTTCATCGCGTCCAACTCCGCCGGCGGCACGGCGGCCAGCTCGCTCAGTGCGGCCGGCGTGAGGATGCAGAAGCCTTGCTCGCGCAGGCGGTCGATGGCGGGGTCGCGGCGCAGGGGGGCACCCAGGTCCACGTGCAGGGGCATATAGGGAAACTTTCAGGTTCTTGGAAGCCTCGCGAGGCTAGCATGCAGCCGAGGAGACCGCCTTGAACGACAACAACAAAGCCGCCATGCCGCAGCAGCCCGACCACCACGCCCGCATGCACCGCGAATACCGCTGGCATGTGCCGGCCCTGTTCAACATGGCCGACGCCTGCTGTGGCCGCTGGGCCCGCGATGCGAAGTCGGCGCGAGCCATCGCCGTGTCCTACGAGCACGAAGACGGGCGCGCGGCCAGCATCACCTACGGGGAGCTGCAGGCGCAGGCCAGCCGGCTGTCGCATGCGCTCGAGCGGCTGGGCGTGGAGCGTGGAGACCGCGTGGCCATCGTGATGCCGCAGCGCATCGAGACCGCGGTGGCGCACGTGGCCATCCACCAGATGGGCGCGGTGTCGATGCCGCTGTCGATGCTGTTCGGGCCCGATGCGCTCGAATACCGGCTGCAGGACAGCGGGGCGGTGGTGGCCATCGCCGACGAAACCTCCATCGACAACCTGCGTGCGGCGCGGGCCGGCTGCCCGGCCCTTGCGCAGGTCATCGCCGTGGGTGGCGCCGCGGGGCAGGGCGACGCCGACTGGAACGCGCTGCTCGCGCGGGAGCCGGCCTTCTATGCCGCGGTGGACACCAAGGCCGACGAGGGGGCGGTGCTCATCTACACCAGCGGCACCACCGGGCCGCCCAAGGGGGCGCTCATTCCGCACCGGGCGCTCATCGGCAACCTGCCGGGTTTCGTGTGCTCGCAGAACTGGTACCCGCAGGACGACGCGGTGTTCTGGAGCCCGGCCGACTGGGCCTGGACCGGCGGGCTGATGGACGCGCTGCTGCCGGTGCTCTATTTCGGCAAGCCGATCGTGGCCTACCAGGGGCGGTTCGACGCGCAGCGCGCCTTCGACCTGATGCAGCGCCACGGGGTGACGCACAGCTTCCTGTTCCCCACCGCGCTCAAGGCCATGATGAAAGCCGTGCCCGAGCCGCGCCGGCGCTACGACCTGAAGCTGCGGTCGCTGATGAGCGCGGGCGAAGCGGTGGGCGATGCGGTGTTCGACTGGTGCCGCACGCGGCTCGGCATCACGGTCAACGAGATGTTCGGCCAGACCGAGATGAACTACATCGTCGGCAACTGCGCAATGAACGGCGACGGCTCGCGAGGCGTGGGCTGGCCGGCACGGGCCGGCAGCATGGGGCGGCCCTACCCGGGCCACCGGGTGGCGGTGATCGACGACGAGGGCAACGAATGCTCGCGCGGCACGCCGGGCGACGTGGCGCTGCACCGGCTCGACGTGCATGGCGATCCGGACCCGATCTTCTTCGTGGGCTACTGGAAGAACGAGGGCGCCACCACGGCCAAGTTCACCGGCGATCCGAAGGACTCCTGGTGCCGCACCGGCGACACCGCGGTGATGGACGACGACGGCTACCTCTGGTACCAGGGTCGCAGCGACGACGTCTTCAAGGCCGCCGGCTACCGCATCGGCCCCAGCGAGATCGAGAACTGCCTGGTCAAGCACCCCGCGGTGGCCAACGCGGCGGTGGTGCCCAAGCCCGACCGGGAGCGTGGCGCCCTGGTGAAAGCCTATGTGGTGCTTGCGCAGGGCTTTTCCGGTACGCCGCAGCTGGTCGAAGAACTCCAGCGGCATGTGCGCGGCAAGCTCGCGCCTTACGAGTACCCGAAGGAGATCGAGTTCATCGACGTCCTGCCGATGACGACCACCGGCAAGGTGCTGCGGCGGGTGCTGCGCCAGCAGGAAGAAGCGCGCGCGGCGGCCGCCGCCGGGACCGCGCACGCCTGACGAACCGGGGCCACTACCGGCACGGGCGGTTGCGGCAAACTCCTCGCCGCAACCACCTACTTCCCCTCCATGGACCACACCACTCTGGGCGCGAGCGACCTCGAGGTCAGCCGCATCTGCCTGGGCACCATGACCTTCGGCGAACAGGTTCCCGAAGCGCAGGCCCACGAGCTGCTTTCGCATGCCGTCGATCGCGGCATCAACTTCATCGACACCGCCGAGATGTACTCGGTGCCCGCGCGGGCCGAGACCTACGGCGCCACCGAGGCGATCATCGGCAACTGGTTCGCGCGCCATCCCGGCCGGCGCGAGCAGGTGGTGCTCGCCAGCAAGGTGGCCGGCCCGGCGCGCGGGCTGAACTGGGTGCGAGGCGGCGCCAGCAACGTGACGGCCACTGACATCGTGGCCGCCTGCGACGCCAGCCTGAAGCGCCTGCAGACCGACCGCATCGACCTCTACCAGATCCACTGGCCGGTGCGCAACGCACCCAGCTTCGGCGCGCTGTACTTCGACCCGGCCAAGGACGCCGAGTACACCTCGGTGCACGAGCAGCTCCAGGCGCTGGCCACGCTGGTGAAGGCCGGCAAGGTGCGCCACATCGGCCTGTCGAACGAAACACCCTACGGCCTGCTGGAGTTCGTGCGGGTCGCCGAACAGCATGGCCTGCCGCGGGTGGTGAGCGTGCAGAACGCCTATTGCCTCGTCAACCGCGTGGTGGACAACGGCCTCGACGAGGCGCTGTACCGCTCGCACGTGTCGCTGCTCGCCTATTCGCCGCTGGGCTTCGGCCTGCTGACCGGCAAGTACGACGACGTCGGGCTCGACACGCCGGGTCGGCAGCCCGGCCGCATGGCCCTGTTCGAGCAGTTCAGGAAGCAGCGCTGGGGGCGGGCGGAATCGCTGGCTGCGGCGCGGCGCTACAACGCGCTGGCGCGCGAGCACGGACTCACGCCCACGCGCATGGCGCTGGCCTTCTGCTACACGCGCTGGAGCGTGGCGAGCACCATCATCGGCGTGACCAGCCGGGCGCAGCTCGACGAGAACCTCGACGCCTGGGGCACGAAGCTGTCGCCGGAGCTGCTGGCCGGCATCGACGCGATCCGCTGGCAGCATCGCGACCCGGCCCAGTGAGCGTCATGGCCCGGAAAGACCACGCCAGCGAAACCCCCGCCACGCAGCTGCTGCGCCGCGAGAAGGTCGCCTTCACCGAGCACCTCTACGACTACGTCGATCGCGGCGGCACGGCCGAGTCGTCGCGCCAGCTGGGCGTGGACGAACACCACGTCGTCAAGACGCTCGTGATGCAGGACGAAAACGCCAGGCCGCTCATCGTGCTCATGCACGGCGATTGCCAGGTGAGCCTGAAGAACCTCGCGCGCGAGATCGGCTGCAAGAAGGTGGAGCCGTGCACGCCCGAGGTGGCGCAGCGGCACAGCGGCTACCTCGTGGGCGGCACCTCGCCCTTCGGCACCCGCAAGGAGATGCCGGTGTACGTGGAAGAGACCGTGCTCGCGCTCGAGAAGATCTACATCAACGGCGGCCGCCGCGGCTACCTCGTGGGGTTGGCGCCGCAGCTGCTGACCACGCTGCTCGGCGCGCGTGCGGTGCATTGCGCTGCGCCGTCCTGAACGACACACACGACTGGAGACCCGCCATGGAAGTCATCACCGTCGAAAGCTGGGAAGACTTCCAGTCGTGCACCGACGAGCTCGACGGCTGGGCCTTCCGCGGGCAGACGCATGCCGACTGGCCATTGGTGAGCTCGCTCACCCGCCGGCTGCAGGCTTTCTGCCCCGACGAGGACCAGTGGCCGCAGCGCGAGGAACGGGCGGTGCGCATCTTCCGCCGCAAGGCGCACAACTACCTGAGCGACCGCGAGGTGGTGACCGACACGCTGCGCTGCCTGGCGCTGATGCAGCACCACGGCGCGCCGACGCGCCTGCTGGACTTCACCAAGTCGCCCTTCGTGGCTTCCTTCTTCGCGCTGGAGCGCGCGATGCAGGACGCCTGCGTGTTCGCGCTCAACACCCGGGCGTTGTGGAGCGCCACGCCAGGCTTCGATGCGAGCCTCACCCGCGACAAGATCGACCCGCGCGTGGGCCGCAACTTCGAGCGCTACTTCGCCCCCAACGTGCACCCGGTGCTGTGGTTCGGCGAGCCGGCCGAGATGGACCGCCGGCTGGTCGCGCAGGCCGGCCTGTTCGTCGTGCCGGGGCGGCTCGATCTCACGCTCGACGAGGTGCTCAGCCACTACGGCCCGCCGGCGGCGCTGCTGAAGAAGATCGTGCTGCCCAAGGGCCTGCGCGAGCGCGCGATGCATGCGCTCTACCGCATGAACATCACCTACGCCACGGTGTTCCCCGACCTCGACGGCCTGGCCGCGTCGATGGGCTACGAGCTGGAGGTGATGTGGGGGACTTCCCCGTGAGGGGACCGGGGAGCCGGCAGTAAACTGCCGCGCCTTCTTCGCGATCGCGCCCATGAACGAAACCCTGCTTTCCCTGCTGGCGGCGCTGGCCGCCTACCTGATCGGCTCGCTGTCGTTTGCCGTCATCGTGAGTCGCGTGTTCGGCCTGGCCGACCCGCGCAGCTACGGCTCCAAGAACCCCGGCGCCACCAACGTGCTGCGCTCGGGCAACAAGAAGGCAGCCATCCTGACGCTGGTGTTCGACGCATTGAAGGGCGTCGTGCCGGTGCTGCTGGTGCAGTTCTACGGGGCGCGTTTCGGGCTGGGCGAAGGTACCGTGGCGCTGGTCGGCCTGGCGGCCTTCCTGGGGCACCTGTGGCCGGTGTTCTTCAGGTTCCAAGGCGGCAAGGGCGTGGCCACCGCGGCCGGCGTGCTGCTCGCCTTCAACCCGTGGCTGGGCGTCGCGACGCTGGCCACCTGGATCATCGTCGCGTTCTTTTTCCGCTATTCCTCGCTCGCCGCCCTGGCGGCGGCCGCCTTGGCGCCGTTCTACCAGCTGCTGATCTGGGGTGCGGGCCCGCTGGCCGCGGCCATCGTCGTGATGAGCCTGCTGCTCATCTGGCGCCATGCGGCCAACATCCAGAAGCTGCTGGCCGGCACCGAAAGCAAGCTGGGGCAGAAGGCGCATGGCGCCACTGCCGCGTCCGACACCAAGGCCAAGGGAGCCAAGTGATGAGCAAGAGTGCCACCGTGCAACGCTTCGACGTCGGCGCGAGGCTTTCGGAGATGGCGGTGCACAACGGCGTGGCCTACCTCGCCGGGCAGGTGCCCGAGGACGCCACGCAGGACATCCGGGGCCAGACGGCCCAGGTGCTGGCCTGCGTCGACGCGCTGCTGGCGCGTGCCGGCACCGACAAGACCCGGCTGCTGATGGTGCAGATCTTCCTGGCCGACCTGGCGGACTTCGAAGGCATGAATGCCGTGTGGGACGCCTGGGTGGCCCCCGGCCACACGCCGCCGCGGGCCACCGTGCAGGCCCGGCTCGGCAAGCCGGACTGGAAGATCGAAGTGGTGGCGACGGCGGCCGTCTGACCGCTCTGGCCGCCCCGCGCTTCAGCTGCCGCGCGAAGCGGCCAGCTGCGCCTTCACCTTCTCGGCCAGCGCCTGGGCCTCGGGCGTGCCGGGCGTGAAGGCCTCCACCGGCAGCGGCCGGCCGTGCGAGTCGACCGACACGAAGACGATGAGGCATTCGGTGGTGGTGTGCAGCCCGCCGCCCTTCATGTCGCCGGAGCGCACTTCGACGGCGATGTTCATGCTGGTGCTTCCGGTGCACACGAGCCTGGCTTCCACCTCGACCAGGTCGCCGATCATGATGGGCCGGTGGAAGCGGATGCCGCCCACGTACACCGTGACGCAATAGCGCTTGGCCCAGCTGGTGGCGCAGGCATAGCCGGCTTCGTCGATCCACTTCATGACGGTGCCGCCGTGCACCTTGCCGCCGAAGTTGACGGTGCTGGGTTCGGCAAGGAAGCGCAGGGTGATCGAGGCGTTGTTGTTGGTGCTGGACATCGGGCGGGTCATTCAGTGGAGCCGATCCCGAGTGTCGCAGGATCCCCCAGGCCCACGCGTACGAGCACCGGCTCGTCGTGCGTGAGATCCACCACGGTGGTGGGCTCCATCGGGCAGGCGCCGGCGTCCACCACGGCCTGGATCTGCTTCTCGAACCGCGCCCGGATCTCGACCGGGTCGTTCATCGGCTCTTCCTCGCCCGGGCCGATCAGCGTGGTGGCCAGCAGCGGCTGGCCGAACAGCGCGAGCAGCTCCTGCGTGACGCGGTGGTCGGGCACGCGCAGGCCGATGGTGCGGCGCGACGGATGCGACACCCGGCGGGGCACCTCCTTGGTGGCCTCGAGGATGAAGGTGTAGGGCCCCGGCGTGGCGTGCTTCAGCAAGCGGTACTGCCGGTTGTCCACCCGCGCGTAGCTGGCCAGTTCGGACAGGTCGCGGCACAGCAGGGTGAGGTGGTGCTTCTCGTCGACCTGGCGCAACTGGCGCAGCCGCTCGGCCGCCGACTTGTCGTCGAGGTGGCACACCAGCGCGTAGTTCGAATCGGTGGGAATGGCGACGACGCCGCCGCCGTGCAGGATCTGCGCAGCCTGCTTCAGCAGCCGGCCCTGCGGGTTGTCGGGGTGGACTTCGAAGAACTGAGCCATCGAAGCATTCTCGCCGCGGCGCTTGCGGCGCCACTTGGGCAAGCCGAACCCGGCCTCCACCCCTGCGGGCAGCGGCATGGCCGGCGCGGGGGGGGCGGCGGGAGCGAGGCTCGGGTTGAACATGGCATTCCAACTGCCAGCAAACGGGATACCCGGATTCGGCGCCCGTTGCGCCAGGAATGCAACGACCCTTGGCGGGCGCGGCGACTTTGGTCACGGCCCTAGTCACCCACCGACGCGTCGGCGGCCACCACCGAGTCGGGCGCGCGCCGGGCTGCCGCTTCGCGCACGTTGAGCCACACCGAGGCGGCGCCGCACGCGGCAATGACGAGCATGCCCAGCAGCGCGAAGCCGTCGGGCACGTGGCGGAACACCAGCCAGCTCACGCCCATGGCGCAGGCGATCTGTGCATAGGTGAACGGCATCAGCACCGACATCGGTGCCACGCCCAGCGCGAGGATGAGGAACAGGTGCCCGGCCGTGCCCATGGCGCCGATGAGCACCAGCAGCCCCCACTGCAGGCCGCTGGCCTGCCGCAGCGGCGGCACGATGTCCACCGGGCTCAGCCACAGCGCGAGGGACAGCGCGACCGTGCCCACGAGTCCGGTGTAGAAGTGCGTGGTGAGCGGATGCTCGAGCGACGCGAGCCGGCTGGTGAGCACCTGGAACACGCCATAGGCGCAGGCCAGTGCGAGCGGAAACGCCGCGGCCCAGCCGAACAGGCCGCTGCCCGGGCGGATGATGATCAGTGCGCCGCCGAAGCCGCCCAGCACCAGCGCCCAGCGGGGCAACGACACATGCTCGCGCATCACCGCCGCGGCCAGCAGCGTCACCACCACCGGCGTGAGCATCGCCACCGCGGTGAACTCGGCCACCGGCATGAGCTGCAGCCCGTAGAACGACAGGGAGCTGGTCGACAGCAGCAAGGCGCCGCGCACCGCCTGGAACTTCGGGTGGGCGGCACGGAACAGGTGCTCGCCGCTGCGAAGCCGCTTCCATGCGAGCCACACGCCCATCACCAGCGCCTGGAAGGCATAGCGGGACCACAGGATCACCAGCACCGGCAGGAAGGCGCCGACGTACTTGACGCTGGTGTCCAGCGTGGCGAAGCACAACGCCATCACGAGGATCAGGGCGATGCCCAGTGCCGGCCGCGAGCGCCGCCAGCCCGGATGCATGGCGGCACCCCGCGCAGCGGCGCTCACGGCCGCGCGATGCGCTCTTCGAGCGCTTCCCAGACCGGGCTGAGCTGGGCCGGCAGCGGCGGCAGCGCGCCGAGGTCGATGCGGCTTTCCGCCGGCGCGTGGAAGTCGGAGCCGCGCGAGGCCAGGAGGTCGAATTCGAGCGCGGTGGCGGTGTACTTCGCGGCATCGGCGCTGCTGTGGCTGCCGGTCACCACCTCGACGCCGCGGCCGCCGTGGGCCTTGAACTCGGTGAAGAGCGCGTATTCCTCGGTGGGCGTGAACTTGTAGCGCCCCGGGTGCGCCACCACCGCCAGGCCGCCCGACTGCGTGATCCAGCGCACCGCGTCGCCCAGGCTGGCCCAGCGGTGCGGCACGAAACCGGGCTTGCCTTCGGTGAGGTAGCGCCTGAACACCTCGGGCGTCGAGTCGCAGACGCCGGCCTCCACGAGGTAGCGCGCGAAATGGGTGCGCGAGATGAGGTCGGGGTTGCCCACGTACTTGAGGGCGCCTTCGTAGGTGCCGGGAATACCGGCCCTGGCAAGGCTTTCGGCCATTTCGCGCGCCCGGCGCTCGCGTCCGCCGCGCGTTGCGTCGAGGCCGGCGGCGAGCTGCGGGTCGTCGATGTCGATGCCCAGGCCGACGATATGCACCGTCTCGCCGGCGAAGGTGACCGAAATCTCCACCCCGCTCAGGTAGCTCATGCCCAGCGCCAGCGCCGCTTCACGCGCGGCATGCTGGCCGCCGATCTCGTCGTGGTCGGTCAGCGCCCACAGCTGCACGCCGTTGGCCGCGGCCCGCGCGGCCACCTGCTGCGGACTCAGCGTGCCATCCGACACGTTCGAGTGGCAGTGAAGGTCGGCGTTGAGGGGGTTGAGCGGCTGCGCGGAAAGGGCGGGGGCGTTCACCCGTGCATTCTAGGAGCCGGCCCCTGCATGCAGGGGCCGTAGGGGCTCAACGGTCGATGCGGATCAGCTTGCCGCTGTCGGTGAGCAGGTAGATCCAGCCGTCGGGGCCCTGCTTCACGCAGCGGATGCGTTCACCCAGGCTGGCGAACAGTTCCTCTCGCGAGGCTTCCGCGTTGCCGTTGAGCGCCACGCGCCACAGCGCGGTGCCGGCCAGGGCGCCGAACATCGCATTGCCCTGCCATTCGGGGAACTTGTCGCCGGTGTAGAAGATGAGCCCGGCCGGGGCAATGGACGTGGGAACCCAGTACGACACCGGCTCGGCGAACTGCGGCGCATGGGTGCCGCCGCCGATGGCGCAGGCCGTGCCCACCGGGTCACCGTAGTTGCAGCCATAGCTGCGCAGCGGCCAGCCGTAGTTGAGGCCGGGCTGCACCCGGTTGAGCTCGTCGCCGCCTTGCGGGCCGTGTTCGTTGACCCACAGCTCGCCGGTCGTGGGGTGGATGGCCGCGCCCTGCGGGTTGCGGTGGCCGTAGCTCCAGATCTCCGGCCGCGCCTGCGTGCCCAGGTTGGGGTTGCCCGCGGGCACCGTGCCGTCGCGGTTGATGCGCACCACCTTGCCGAGGTGGCCGGTGAGGTCGACGGCGGGAGCGCCCAGCTGGCGCTCGCCGAGGGTGACGAACAAGGTGCCGTCGCCGCGGAAAGCGAGGCGGCTGCCGAAGTGGCCGTCGCCTTGTACCTTGGGCAGCTGCTGGAAGATGCGCTCCAGGTTCTGCAGCTCGTTGTTGACCAGGCGCGCCCGCGCCACGGCGGTGCCGGCCTTGTCCACGTCGGTGCCGGTGCCGGCTTCCGAGTAGGTGATGTAGACGAGCTGGTTGGCGGCGAAGTCGGGGTCGAGCGCCACGTCGAGCAGGCCGCCCTGGCCGGCCGACACGACGGCCGGCACGCCGCTCACCGTGGCCGACTGGCTGGCGCCGTCGGCGCTCAGGATCACCATGCTGCCGGCCTTCTGGGTGACGAGCATGCGGCCGTCGGGCAGGAACGCCATGCCCCACGGGCTCGAGAGGCCGCCATAGAGCGTGGTGGCCTTGGGCGGACCGGCGGGCGGCGGTGGCGGGTTGGGTGAGGGCGGCGTGGGCGCGGGGCTGTCGTCTCCGCCGCCTCCGCAGGCGGCCAGCACGCTGCTCGTGGCCAGCCACAAGCCGAACAGACGCTGCAGGCTGGCGCGACGCTGCGCCAGAGCCGTGTGAGGCATGTCGTTGTCGTTCATGGACTTCACCGTGTCATCACATCGTGTTTGCCCCGGCCCCGCTGTTACAGGACTCTAGGCGTTTCGATGTTCACCCGGTGATGACAGACCGTGTGAGGTCAGCAACTCATTGCAACCTTCAGGTATCCAGGCGCAACAGCCGCCCTTCGTCGCTGTCGGTCAACAGGTAGAGCCATCCGTCGGGACCTTGCCGCACGTCGCGGATGCGCTCGCCCAGGCCGGTGAGCAGGCGCTCCTGTCGCACCACCTTGCGACCCTCGAGTTGCAGGCGCACGAGCAACTGGCCGCGCAGCGCGCCGACGACGAGGCTGCCTTGCCAGCCGGCGTAGCGGTTGCCGGTCACGAAGGCCATGCCCGAGGGGGCGATCGACGGCACCCAGTGGGTGAGCGGCTGCTCCATGCCCTCCCTGTGGGTGCCTTCGCCGATCTTGCGGCCGCTGCCGTACTCGGCACCGTAGGTGATGACGGGCCAGCCGTAGTTCTTGCCGGCCTCCGCCACGTTGACCTCGTCCCCGCCCTGCGGGCCGTACTCGTGCGTCCACAACTCGCCCGTGGCGGGGTGCAGTGCGGCGCCCTGGACGTTGCGGTGGCCGTAGCTCCAGATCTCGGGTCGTGCGTCGGCACGGCCGGCGAAGGGGTTGTCGCGCGGTACGCTGCCGTCGGCCTCGATGCGCACGATCTTGCCGTGGTGGTTGGACAGCACCTGGGCGTCGTCGCGGCGGGCGTTGCGGTCTCCGAGGGTCACGAACAGGCGGCCGTCGCGGGCGAACACCAGGCGCGAACCGAAGTGGTAGGCGCTCGCGAACTTCGGCGCCTGGCGGAAGATCACCTGCACGTCGCGCAGCCGGGTCCCGTCGAGCCGGCCGCGAGCCACCGCGGTGCTGTTGCCGCCCAGGGCATCAGGCTCGGCATAGCTCCAGTAGACCCAGGCGTTGTCGGCGAATTGCGGATGCAGCACCACGTCGAGCAGGCCGCCCTGGCCGCGTGCGTCCACCGGCGGCAGGCCTTCGAGCACGCTGCCCGTGCCGTTGCGGGTGTTGAGCAGCCGCATGCGGCCCGGGCGTTCGGTGACCAGCACGCGCCCGTCGCGCTCGAACGAGGGCAGGAAGGCCATGCCCCAGGGGTGGTCGAGGCCTCGCGCGAGGGCGGCGACCTTCGCACCGGCCGGCGGCGTGGCGCCCAGTGCAAAGGAGGCGGCGCCGAGCGCGGCAAGGGCCGTGCGGCGTGTGACGGTGGACTCACCTGTTGATGGCATGGCGCGACCCTGCTTGGTTGTTGGCGGAGAGCCGGACGTCCGGAAAGCTCAAAGGCCCGACGCGGCGTTCGGGCCTTTGAGCCTGGGGCGGGGAGGTGGTTCAGCGCCTCAGTTCGAGGCCGCGTTCGCCGCCGCGTTCGCCGCGATCCCCGCGCTGGCGGAAGTCCTTGTCGGGCTGACCTTGCTGCTGCGGCGGATGCTGAACCTGCGGCGGCCGGGCCTGAGGCTGGGGTTGCGGCTGCATCTGCGGTGGGGGCATCACCCGCGCCGGGGGTTGGGCCTGCAGGGGCGGATTCTGGTTGAGCGGGTTGCCGCGCGGCGGCATCTGCGGTTGCGGCACCGGCTGGGGCTGCATCTGCGGTTGCGGTTGCATCGGCCGCGGCATGGTCATCTCGGGCTCCGAGCGGTCGCGCCAGACGCGGCCGTTGCGCCAGCCGGCGGCGTCTGGCTGGCCTCGCGGATCGGGCACCGGCATGGCACGCGGCGGCTGCACGCGGCCCGGGTTCGGCTCGAGCGGATTGCCGCGCGGCTGCGGCTGCGGTTGCGGCAGCGGCTGGATCTGCGGCGGTTGCTGAGGCTGCACGATGCTGGCTGCCGGGCCGTGCTGGCGTTCGGGCAGCCGGATGTCGCGGTCAAACTGCGGCCGGGGCGGGCTCTGCTCGCCCGTGCTGCGCACGATGCGGGCCGGAGGGGCCACCGGCTGCAGCTCACGCACCGGGGTCACCTGGTCCAGCGGCGCGCCGCCGCGGCGGATCGGGTCGCGGAAGCCGCGGCCCGGCACGGCCGTGCCGCCGCGCTCGATGTTGGTGTTGATGGACACGCCGGCCGGCGGCCGGTTGATGATCCCCTGGTTGAGGCTGGCGTTGTAGCGCACGTTGCTGATGTAGCGCGGCTGGTAGGCATGCCAGGGCGCCAGCGGGTACCAGCCCACGTAGCCCGGCGAGCCCACGTTGACCGAGACGCTCCAGCCCGGGCGGCCGACCCAGCCGACCAGCGCCGGGGCGTACACCGGCCGAGCCACATAGGCGCCCGGCCACCAGCACCAGCGGGTGCCGACGTAGACCCAGCGACCGTAGTGGAAGGGAGCAAAGCCCCACGGGGCCTCGTCCACCCAGGTCCAGCCCCACGGCGACACCCAGCGCCAGCGACCGTGACGGTAGGGCGCCCACCCGGCGACCACCACGCGCGGCACCCACACCGTGCCGTAGGTCGCGTCGCTCACCCAGTCGCCGTGTGCGTCGAGGTCCTCGTAGCCGGTCATGTAGGGCGACACGTAGCGCGTGGAGGCGGTGTCGCGCAGGCGTTCGTCACGCCGCAGCGACCATTCGTCGAACGCGGTGGCCACGGCTTCGCCGTAGTTGAGCTGCCCGCCGTCGGGGCTGATGTCGAGCGAGCGGCCCTCGCGCAGCGACAACGAGTTGCCGCCGGCATAGACCATGGCTTCGCCGCGGAAACTGGTCACGCGGATGGGACCGCCTTCGCTGCCTTCCAGCCGGTAGCGCCCCGGCGAGCGCAACTCGACGTTGCGACCGCCGCTTTGCACGGTGAGGGTGTCCTTGAACTCGTTGTTGTGCAGGCGCACGGCGAGCGTGCCGCGTTCGAGGCGCACGGTGGTGTGGTGGTCGTCGAGTTGCTCGAACACCAGCTCGGAGTGCTCGTCCAGGCGCAGCGCATGCGGGCCGAAGCGCACCTCGGCGCGACCATCGTTGCCGGTGCGCAGCTGCGAATGGGTGGTCACCACGTCGTTGACGTCGGCGTCATCCCAGTCGGTGCTGCCGTCCTCGTCGGTGCGCCAGATGCGCACGTCGCCCTGCGCCACCGACAGGCGGCCGGCGATGGTGGGAACCTCACGTACTTCGGGGGCGCGCTGGCTGGTGCCGGGCGGGTAGTGAGGCTGTGCGTGAGGTGCACGCGGGGCGACCACGCAGCCGGTCAGCAGGGCGCTGGCGGCAAGCCACGCAACATGGCGCATCAATGTCTCCAAATGCGGTTTGCTCCGCTTCATTCTGAACGCCGCAGCTCCGGTCGTGTTGACAGGGTGGTCCTTGGCGCGCCGTGCAAAGAATTGTTTCCCGCGGCCCTGTCACGAATCGGCGACACCTTCGATCACCATCTGCAATCGCTGCTGGCCATTGAATTCATCGAGGCTCAGCCGGTAGGCCACGCGGGCGCGGCCGGGCAGCGGCTCGGAGCGGCCGAACCAGATGCCTTCGCGCAGCTGGCCGTGGTGCCGCAGCGTGAGCTTGAGGTGGCGCTCGCCCACCAGTCGCTGGCTGACGACATCGACCGTGTCGCAGAACAGCGGCGGGTCGAACGAAGGGCCCCACACGGCGGCTTCGAGCGCCTGAACCACCGGCGGCGCGAACCACTGGGCGTCGAGCGGGCCGTCGGTGGCCAGCGTGCGGGTCAGCGTGGCGGCGTCGAGCCACTCGCGCGCCACCGCATCGAAAGCCTGCTCGAAGAGGTCGAAGTCCTCCTCGGCCAGCGTGGCGCCGGCGGCCATGGCATGGCCGCCGAACTTGCGCAGCAGCTGCGGGTGGCGCTTGCTCACGAGGTCGAGCGCGTCGCGCAGGTGGAAGCCGGGGATGGAGCGGCCCGAGCCCTTGAGCATCCCGTCGCGGCCGAGCGCGAACACGAACGTCGGGCGGTGCAGCCGGTCCTTCAGCCGCGACGCGACGATGCCGACCACGCCCTCGTGGAACTCGGGGTCGAAGATGGCGACCGCGGCCGGCGGCTCGCCTTCGGGCATGAGCATCTCGACCATGGCCTCGGCCTGTTCGCGCATGCCCGCTTCCACCTCGCGCCGCTCGCGGTTGATGGCGTCGAGCTGCAGCGCGAGCTCGCGGGCGCGGTCTTCGTCGTCGGTGAGCAGGCATTCGATGCCCAGCGTCATCTGCTCGAGCCGGCCGGCCGCATTGATGCGCGGCCCCAGCGCAAAGCCGAAGTCGAAGCTGGCGGCGCGCGACGGGTCGCGTCCGGCGGCGCTGAACAGCGCACGCACGCCCGGCTGCATGCGCCCCGAGCGGATGCGCTTCAGGCCCTGCGCCACGAGGCGGCGGTTGTTGGCGTCGAGCTTCACCACGTCGGCCACCGTGCCCAGCGCCACGAGGTCGAGCAGCGTGTCGAGGCGCGGCTGTGCGTCGGCGGCAAAGGCGCCGCGCTCGCGCAGCTCGGCGCGCAGGGCCAGCAGCACGTAGAACATCACGCCCACGCCTGCGATGCACTTGCTCTCGAAGCCGCAGCCCGGCTGGTTCGGGTTCACGATCACGTCGGCCTCGGGCAGCGTGATGCTGTCGTTCACCAGGGCGGGCAGGTGGTGGTCGGTGACCAGCACCTTCATGCCGGCGGTTCGCGCGTGCATCACGCCTTCCAGGCTGGCAATGCCGTTGTCCACCGTCACCAGCACGTCGGGGCGGTGCCCGCGCGCGAGGTCCACGATGGCCGGCGTGAGGCCGTAGCCGTGGATGGCGCGATCGGGCACCACGTAGCTCAGGGTCCCCGGCCGGGCGCCCAGCAGCTTGAGCCCGCGCAGGGCCACGGCGCAGGCGGTGGCGCCGTCGCAGTCGTAGTCGGCCACGACGCAGATGCGTCCGCCGGCGGCCAGCGTGTCGGCCAGCAGCCTGGCCGCAGCCTGCGCCCCGTGCAGCGTGGCCGGCTGCAGCAGCAGCGCCAGCGAATCGTCGAGCTGTTCGGCCTGGGCAATGCCGCGGGCGGCGAACAGGCGCGCCAGCAGGGGATGCACGCCGGCCTGCTCGAGCGCCCAGGCGTTGCGCGGCGGCACGTCGCGGATGGTGATCTTCATGGTTCGTGTTGCTGATCCGTTCAGAGGGCTTGCAGGGCCTCGGTCGCCGCCGGGCGCCGCAGGCGCGCCGCCAGGCCGGCCAGCCACGAGCGCTGCGAGTTCTCGTAGCGCTGGGCGTGGCGTTCGCCGGAGAGCGTGAGCTGCACGCTTTCGCCACGCCGGGCGCGCAGCAGCAGGTCATGCAGTGGTCCGGCGTCGATGGCATGCCAGGCCTCGGCCCAGGCGGCCCAATCGTCCTGCAGGGCCGGCGTGCGCAGGCTGTCGACCACGACCGGCTCGGGTTGGCGTTCGGGCTGCCGCATGCCGCAGCCGCTCAGCCAGATGCTGTTGACCGCAGGCAGGCCCGCAGCCTCGCGTGTTTCGTTGATCGGGTGCTGGTAGAGCAGCATCTGCACTTCGCTCATCAGGCGACGCAGCGTGGCAGCTTCGGGGCGGTCGGGCATCCACAGGTCGGGGTTGCGGCCGATCACCCGGTCGAGCGATGCGGTGGGCAGCTCGGCCAGCGATTCGTGGGCCACGTACCAGCGGGTCGGTGCGCCCCACACCAGCACCCACCCGTCGCCTTCGAACAGCGGCCGCAGCGCTTCCATCAGTTCGCGCGACACCGCTTCGTCGAGTTGCAGCGCCTGCGGGTCGCCCATCGTGATGTGGTCGGGACCCACATGCCAGTGCAGCGGGCTCAGCAGGCCCCAGGCCAGGTCGCCGGTGGCAATGCCGTCCTGCGCGGCGGCCCGCGCGGCCCAGGGCAACTGGCCGTCGCCGCCGGCCAGGCCCAGCGCCGCGGCCAGCGCGCATTCGTGGGGGGTGGAGAGGCTGTATTCGTCGCCTTCCGTGCGCTGGGTCGGGGCCAGCAGCGCCAGCAGGCGTTCGAGGTGCGGCAGCGAAGGCTCCTGCAGCCCCTGCCGGTTCTGCGCCGCTGCCGACGACGCGAAGGGAATCATCAGGTGCATGGGCGGCGATTATCCGGGCGCCCCCGCCTTTCGGGGGCCGACCGGACTGGCCGGCCGCGTCAGAATGCCGGCCTGCGAAAACTGCAACTGCATCAACGACAAGGACGTGTACCCCATGCGAATGATCTCAGCCGCCCTGGCCGCCCTGTGCCTCTGCGCCGCCCCGGCGCTGGCCGCGACGCCCGAACAGGACGTCGACCGTTATGTCCAGATCTTCAACGGCGACGATGCCAAGGCACAGAACGAGTCGGTCGAGACGTTTGCCTGGAAGGGCCTTTCCGACCCGCGGCTGTTCGATGTGATCGAGAAGCGCGTGCTGGCGGAGCATGCGGCGGCTCGCGGCAATCGCGATGACAAGAACCGCGTGGCCCGCTACATCCGCGCGCTGGGCTTTTCGGGCCAGGCCAAGTACAAGCCGACCATCACGTCTTTCCTGCAGGACCCCGTCTACCAGCGCTACGCGCAGGACGCCCTGGAGAACGTGGAAACCTACGGCAAGTGGAACGCCCTGATCTCCGACCGCACCAAGTTCAACCCCAGGATCTCCGACGACGCCAACCGCGTGATCAACATGCTGCGCGCCGACGACATGATGCTCAAGCGCGTGGGTGCCAAGCGCGTGTACTTCGGGCAGCGCGAGCCCGAGGTCGTGGCCGTGCTGGCCGAGCAGGTGAAGACCCACTACACGAACCAGGACCGCCAGTACGCCGACGTGGTGGCCTGGCTCGTCAAGGGCCTGGGCAGCGCCAAGGACCCGCAATACCGCCCGCTGCTGGAAGAGGTGGTTGCTGCCTGGGGCCAGAACGGCAAGCTCGGCACCCATGCGCGCCAGGCGCTCGAGGCCTACAGCAAGTAGGCGGCAGGAGCGGGCAGGCGCGTCGGGTAGCATGCTTGCCCCATGAACCTCCCCTACGAGCTGCGCGTCGGCTGGCGCTACACCCGCGCCGGCCGCACCGGGCGCCGCAACGGTTTCATCTCCTTCATCTCGGGCGTGTCGATGCTGGGCATCGCGCTCGGCGTGGCCGCGCTCATCATCGTGCTGTCGGTGATGAACGGCTTCCAGAAGGAAGTGCGCGATCGCATGCTGTCGGTGATCGCCCACGTCGAGGTGTTCGAGGCGCAGGGCGGCGCACTGCCCGACTGGCGAGCGACCGCCGCCGCGGCACGTCTCAATCCGCAGGTGGTGGGCGCCGCGCCGTTCGTGGCCGCGCAGGCCTTGATCGCCCGCGGCGACGACATGCGTGGCGCCGTGGTGCGCGGCATCTCCCCCGAGGATGAAGCCACCGTGACCGCGCTGGCCGCGCAGCTCAAGGACACCACGCTCGCGCGCCTGACGCCCGGCAACTGGGGCGTGGTGCTGGGTGGCGAACTGGCGCGAGGGCTGGGGGTGCGCGAAGGCGACCAGGTCACCATCGTCACGCCGAGCGGCCAGGTCACGCCGGCGGGGGTGGTGCCGAGGCTCAAGCAGATGACGGTGGTGGGCACCTTCGAGGCCGGCCACTACGAATACGACAACGGCCTGGTGCTCATGCACCTGGACGACGCGGCGCGGCTGTTCCGCGTCGGCGGGCCGACCGGCGTGCAGCTCAAGCTGGCCGACCAGCAGCAGGCGCGCGCCGTGGCCGAGGAGCTGCAGGTGTCGCTGGGCCGCAGCGTCTGGGTGCGCGACTGGACGCGCACCAACCGCAACTGGTTCGAGGCGGTCAAGATCGAGAAGACGATGATGTTCATCATCCTCACCCTGATCGTCGCGGTGGCCGCGTTCAACCTCGTGTCCACGCTGGTGATGACGGTGACCGACAAGCGCGCCGACATCGCCATCCTGCGCACCCTGGGCGCCAGCCCGCGCTCGATCATGGGCATCTTCATGGTGCAGGGCGCCGCTTCCGGAATCATCGGCACGCTGGGCGGCCTGGCGCTGGGCCTGGCGGTGGCCTTCAACATCGACGTCATCGTGCCGGCGCTGGAACGCCTGCTCAACGCCAGCTTCCTGCCCAGCAGCGTCTACCTCATCAGCAAGATGCCCAGCGACCCGCAAAGCAGCGACATCGTGCCCATCACCCTCATTTCGCTGCTGCTGGCCTTCGTGGCCACGCTGTACCCGAGCTGGCGCGCGAGCCGCGTGCAACCGGCGGAGGCGTTGCGCTATGAGTGACGAGAACACGGCCCGCGACGTCGTGCTGCAGGGCCTGGGCCTCACCCGCCGCTTCCACGAAGGCGGCCGCGACGGGCTCGACGTGACGGTGCTGCAGGGCGTGGACCTCGCCGTGGCGCGCGGCGAAACGCTCGCCATCGTGGGGGCCTCGGGCTCCGGCAAGAGCACGCTGCTGCACCTGCTGGGCGGGCTGGACGCGCCGACCGCCGGCCGCGTGCAGCTGATGGGGCGCGACTTCGCGAGCATGAACCCGGCCGAGCAGGGGGTGTGGCGCAACAGGCACCTGGGCTTCATCTACCAGTTCCACCACCTGCTGCCGGAGTTCACCGCGCTCGACAACGTGGCGATGCCGCTGATGATCCGCCGCATGACGCGGCACGACGCGCGAGCGCAGGCGGCGCAGATGCTGCAGGCCGTGGGCCTGGCGCCGCGCGTGATGCACCGGCCGGCCGAGCTGTCAGGCGGCGAGCGTCAGCGCGTGGCCATTGCGCGGGCGCTGGTGGCACAGCCGGCCTGCGTGCTGGCCGACGAGCCGACCGGCAACCTCGATCGCGAAACCGCGCACAACGTCTTCGAGCTGATGCTGCAGCTGGCTCGGGAGCGCGGCACGGCGTTCATCGTGGTGACGCACGACACCTCGCTGGCCGCGCGCTGCGGGCGCATGCGCAAGCTGGTGGGCGGGGTGCTGCAGGGGCAGGAGCAGGCTTCCTAGGCCACCCGGCCGAACCACCACAGCGACAGCCCGGCGGCCAGCACTGCCAGCAGCGCGCCGGCCGCGGCGAACAGCGCGGTGATCTCGGTTTCCTTGCGCTCGAACACGAGCCGCGAGGTGAGGGTGTCGTAGACCTTCTTCAGGTCGGTGGCGCTGCCGGCGTAGAAGTACTCGGCATGGGTGAGGTTGGCCACGTTCTTCAGCGTCTCCTCGTCGAGCCGCACCCGCATCGACCAGCCTTCGAACCCGATGATCTCGCCATTCGTGGTGCCGAAACCCACGGTGTAGACCTTCACGCCCCGCTCCGAGGCCATCTTGGCCGCATCCATCGGGTCGGGGCCGGTGGTGCGCTGGCCGTCGGTGAGCAGGATCACCGCGGCCGACGTGTACGAACCCGGCGGCACGGGCGTGAAGGGTTTCGGATCCTTCTTCTCGCCCAGGGGCTGCGGCATGTTGCGCTGGCCGGTGATCTGCGACAGGTCGATGCCGGCGTCGGGGAACAGCGTGGCCAGCGCCAGCACGATGCCGCTGCCGATGGCGGTGCCGCGCTGCAGCTGGAAACGGTCGATCGCGGCCACCACGTCCTCGCGGCTGTGCGTGGGGGCCTGCACCACCGCGGCGGTGCCGGCGAACGACACCACGCCCACGCGCACGTGGCGCGGCAGCTCGCCGACGAAGGCCTTGGCTGCCATTTGGGAGGCAACGAGCCGGTTGGGTTGCACGTCTTCGGCGCGCATGCTGCCGGACACGTCCATGGCCAGGATGATGGTTTCCTGCTGCAGCGGCAGCGTGATGATGGCCGCCGGCCGCGAGATGGCCAGCAGCAATGCCGACAGCGCGAGCAGCAGCAGCAGCGGGGGCACGTGCCGGCGCCAGCCCGGGCCGCCGCCCATGGCGGCCTTCACGAGGCCGAGGCTGGCATAGCGCACCGCGCTTTTCTTGCGGCGGCGCAGGAGCCACCAATACGCCAGCACCAGCAGGGGCAGGAGCCCCAGCACCCAGAGAAACTGCGGCCACAGGAACGTCATGCAGACCCCCAACGCGCTTCTCGCCGGCCCCACGAGGGAGCGGAAACCGTCCTGAGGCGGCTCGGCGACGGTTTCATGCGGCCTCCTTGGTGCTGCCACGCGATGCCTTCAGATGCTCCGGCAAACCGCCTCCGCCTGCAAGCCTTGCGCGCTGCTTTCGCAGATCGGCAAAGCGCAGGATGGCATCGACGAGGTCGTCGTCGGTGGCGAGCTCCAGCGTGTCGACGCCGGCATTGGCCAGGTTCGCGAGCAGCACCTGCTCCCGCTCTTCGGAGAGCTGCGCGAAGCGCCGGCGAAAGCCCTTGTCGTGCGTGTCCACCAGCAGCTGTTCGCCGGTCTCGGCATCGCGCATGAGGATGAGGCCGATGTCCGGCAGCGCCCGCTCGAGGGGGTCGTGCAGACGCACGGCCACCACTTCGTGACGCTGCACCAGCCGGGCCAGCGGTGCGTCCCAGCCAGGCTCGCTGAAGAAATCGGACACCACGAACAGGGTCGAACGCCGCTTCACCACCCGCTCGGCCGCCACCAGCAGCTCCGACAGGTCGGTGGGCTTGTTGCCGGTGGGCTCCGGCCGCTGCTGCATGCGCTGCAGCAGGTGCAGCACCTGGATGCGTCCGCCGCGCGCCGAGATCACCGCCTCGACGCCGTTGCCGTAGAGGATGGCGCCGACGCGGTTGCCGTGACGGGTCAGCAGGCGCGCCAGCGCCGCGACGAATTCGGTCGCCACCTGCTGTTTCTTCACGTCCTCCGAGCCGAAGTCGACCGACGGGCTCAGGTCGAGCAGGAACCACACGCTGATCTCGCGTTCCTCGTGGAATTCGCGCACGAAGGGCGTCTGCAGGCGTGCCGTGACGTTCCAGTCGATGTGGCGCACGTCGTCATGGTGCTGGTACTCGCGCAGGTCGGCCAGGTCGAGGCCGCTGCCGCGCATCAACGTGCGGTAGTCGCCCTGCAGCAGGCCGTCGAGCCGGCGGATCACCGTCCACTCGAGCCGGCGCAGGATGGCGTCAGGCGTTTGCTGCGGCTTGCGCGACATGGTGGGCCATGGGTTTTTCGGGCGCGGGCACCTTCTGCACGATGCGCTGGATCAGCTGGTCGGCCGTCAGCCCGTCGGACAGCGCTTCGTAGGTCAGCACCAGGCGGTGGCGCAACACGTCGGGCACGAGGTCGAGCACGTCTTCGGGCAGCACGTAGGGCCGCCCGCGCAGGAAGGCCAGGCCGCGCGCGCCTTCGATGAGATGGATGGTGGCGCGCGGGCTGGCACCGAAGTTGATGTACTTCTGGCTGTCGGCGAGGCCGTAGCGCGCCGGCTGCCGGGTGGCCGAAACCAGCCGCACCGCGTACTGCATCAGCGACGGGTCCACGTAGACCTTGCGGCATTCCTGCTGCAGGGCGCCCAGCTGCTCGGTGGTGGCCACCGCGTTCACGTGAACCGGATCGCCGGTCACGCGCTCGACGATCACGAACTCCTCTTCCTCGCTCGGGTAGCCGACCAGCACCTTCATCATGAAGCGGTCCACCTGGGCCTCCGGCAGCGCATAGGTGCCCTCGGTCTCGATCGGGTTCTGGGTCGCCATCACCAGGAAGGGCTCCGGCACGACGTGCGTTTCACCGGCGATGGTGACCTGGCGCTCCTGCATGACTTCCAGCAGCGCGCTCTGCACCTTGGCCGGTGCGCGGTTGATCTCGTCGGCCAGCAGCAGGTGGGTGAACACCGGGCCCAGCGAGGTGCTGAAATCGCCGGTCTTCTGGTTGTAGATGCGGGTGCCCACCAGGTCGGCCGGCACCAGGTCGGGCGTGAACTGGATGCGCTTGAAGCTGCCGCGCATGGTGGCCGCCAGCGTCTTCACGGTGAGCGTCTTGGCCAGCCCGGGCACGCCTTCCACGAGCAGGTGGCCTTGCGCCAGCATCGCGATCAGCACGCGTTCCAGGAAGCGGTCCTGCCCGACCACCACCCGCTTGACCTCGTAGAGGATGCGCTCCATCAGGGAGGCGACTTCACCGGGGTTGGATGCGCCGTTCGATCCGTTGAGCATGGGTGCCTCGCTGAGTTTGTGTAATGGACGCCGCCGCGGGATCCGTCAGAACGGCGGCATGCCGACCGCCGTGGCCGCGTTTTCGATCGGTACGGCAAAGCCGATGCCGATGAAGGTGCGCTGGTCCGACGGATTCAGGATGGCCGTCACGATGCCGACCACCGCGCCGTCGTTGGTGACCAGCGGACCGCCCGAATTGCCCGGGTTGGCCGCGGCGTCGAACTGGATCAGGTTGGTCAGCACGCGCCGGCCTTCGTCGGAGCGGAATTCGCGCTTGAGGCCCGACACGACGCCCGACGACACCGAGGGCCCGATGCCGAACGGGTGGCCCACCGCGATCACCTCGTCGCCAGGCGCCAGGTCGTTGGTCGAGCGCAGGGTGGCGGCCACCATGTCGTCGGGCACCTTGGAAGCCTGCAGCACCGCGAGGTCGTTCTCGGGTTGCACCGAGATCACCGACGCGTCGGCTTCCATGCCATTGAAGAACTCCACCTTGATCTGCTTGGCGCCCAGCACGACGTGCAGGTTGGTGAGGATGACTCCCTTGTCGACGATCACCACGCCGGTACCCACGCCCCGGTGCACCTTCGGGTCGGCGGGCAGGGCGCCCTTGCCGGGCGAGGCGTCGTTGCCGGCCGGCGGCGCGGGCTTGCCGGCGCGCGGCTTGGCTGCCGCCGGCTTGGGGGGCGGCTCGGTTTCGTCGCCCATGTAGCCCACCACACGCACGACGGAGGGGGCGATGGCCTGGTAGGCCTTGGCCGCCTTCGAAGGCAGCGGCTTGGCTTCGAGGGAATGCCGCACGGCGGCGTCGATGTCCTGCTGGGTCAGCGACCGGGGCATCTGCGAAGCCACCGTCCACAGCGACACCGCCAGGCCGGCCAGCAGGCCGAACATCAACGCCCAGCCGAGCCATGGCCTGCGGGCCAGCAGGCCCGCCGGGCGAGGGGCAGCCGGGGCGGCAGCGACGCCGGCCTGCGGCGACCCTGCGGCCGGAGCGGCGGGTGGCGGCGGAGGTGCCCGGTGGGAGCGGCTGTACAGAGCGGTGCGTCGCATGGTGCGGCCCCTTACTGCTGGGCCGCCTCCAATGACGGCCGACGCGCAACGGTAACACCAAGCCGCAGAGCCTGCCAACGAAGTTGGCCCATGTCCCGCCGGAATCGGCGGCACTCGTTCACGGGGCATCATGGCGGGCGATGCAGACCTGCTGGACCGACACCCATTGCCACCTCGATGCCGGGGAATTCGACGCCGACCGCGATGCGGTGGTCGAGCGTTCGCGGGCCGCCGGGGTGGCGGGCATCGTGATCCCCGGCGTGTGCAGCGCCAACCTGCAGACCGTGCGCGACATGGCCCACCGCTACGGCTTCCACTACGCCCTGGGGCTGCACCCCCTGTACGTGGAGCGCGACGCGCCCGACGCCCTGCATCGCCTGCGTGCTGCGCTGGAAACACATCGCAACGATCCGCGCCTGGTGGCGGTGGGCGAGATCGGCCTGGACCTGTTCGTCAAGGGGCTGGACGTTGCGGTCCAGGAGCGCTTCTACGTGGCGCAGCTCGAGCTGGCGCACGAGTTCGAGCTGCCGGTGGTGCTGCACGTGCGGCGCTCGGCCGACCAGTTGCTCAAGCACCTGAGGCGCATCCGCGTGACCGGTATCGCACACGCCTTCAACGGCAGCGAGCAGCAGGCCCGGACCTTCGCGGACCTGGGCTTCCGGCTGGGTTTCGGTGGCGCCATGACCTTCGACCGTGCATTGCAGATCCGCCGGCTCGCGAAGGAGCTGCCCCTCGAGGCCATCGTGCTGGAAACCGACGCTCCCGACATCCCGCCGCACTGGCTCTACAAGACCGCGGAACAACGCGCCGCCGGCGAGCGCTCGCGCAACGAACCGGCCGAGCTCCCGCGCATCGCCCGGGAGCTGGCACAGTTGCGCGGCATGGACATCGACACCCTGGCGCGGCAGACCGAGCGCAATGCCCTGGCGGCGCTGCCCCGCCTTGCCCTCCGGCCATGAAGCTGCCGCCCTTGCGGGGGCTGGCGCCCGTCATCGGGCCGGCCACGCGGCTGGTCGTGCTCGGCAGCTTTCCGAGCGAGGCTTCGCTGGCCGCGCAGCAGTACTACGCCCACCCGCGCAACCACTTCTGGCCCATCCTGGGGGCGCTGTGGCAGGTGGACCTGCGGCAGCTGCCGTATGCCGAGCGCATCGAGCTGGTGCGCGAGCGCGGCCTGGGCATCTGGGACGTCTACGCGAGCTGCCGCCGCGAAGGCAGCCTCGACAGCGCGATCGAAGACGCGCAGGCCAACGACCTGGCCAGCCTGCTGCAGCAGGCTCCGCAACTGGCTGCAGTGGCCCACAACGGCGGTGAATCGGCCCGGTCGATGCGGGTGACTCGCGCGCTCGGCCTGGCGGTGCACCGCCTGCCGTCCACCAGCCCGGCCAACGCCTCATGGAGCTTCGAGCGCAAGCTCGCGGCCTGGCGCGAGGTGTTCGCGTTGTACGGTCTGGCCTGACACTTCTTTACCTGTTCGTACAAACGGCTTCCCGCCTGCCTTGCGGTGAAATCGGCAGCTTCCATGACCTCCATGACCACCAAGAAAAAACAGCCCGTGCAGCAGACGCTCGAACCCGCCACCGTGTCCGAGGGCGGCGGCGTGCGCTACCTGCACCTGGGGACTCCCTGGATCCAGGGCGCGATGCGGGTGCGCAAGCCGCAGGCCATCGAGCTCGAGTACGTGCAGCGCATGATGGCGTGGATGCTCCTGCGGCCGAGCGAGCAGCTCACCGAAGGCCATGCGGTGCAGCTCGGCCTGGGGGCCGCTGCCATCACCAAGTTCTGCCATGCGCAGCTGCGCATGCGAACCACCGCGGTCGAACTCAACGACACCGTCATCAGCGCCTGCCGCCTGTGGTTCCACCTGCCGCCGGACGACGAGCGGCTGTCGGTGCTGCACGAGGACGCGGCGCGCTATGTCGAGGCGGTGCAGCACATCGGCACGGCTGACGTGCTGTGCGTGGACCTCTACGACCACGAGGCCGCCGCTCCGGTGCTCGACGACGATGCCTTCTACCGCGGCTGCCACCGCCTGCTGGCGGACGGCGGCGTCATGTCGGTCAACCTGTTCGGCCGCGACGCCAGTTTCGAGCGCAGCGCTGCGCGCATCGAAGCGGCGTTCGGCGCCGGACGCCTTGCCACGCTCAAGCCCACCAAGGAGGGCAACACCATCGTGCTGGCCTGGAAGGGCTTCGACCTGCCCGAGCGCTCCGTGCTTGCCGCCCGTGCTGAAAACATCGACACTCGTTTCAAGCTGCCGGCCACCAAGTGGCTGCGCCTTCTGGCCTCCTTCGTCGCCTCCCCGTCCAAGTCCCCCAAGTCATGACCGCAGCCGCAGCCGCTTCGTCTTCCCGCGCCAGCCATTTCAAGGGCCGCCTCGAATGGCGCGTGCTGTTGCGGTGGCTGCGCGACGACGGCGTGCTGCCGGCGGCCGAGGCCGACAAGCTGGCACAGCGCTTTGCCGCCGGCGACAGCGCGCAGCACCCGCTCGTTCGGCTCGGGGCCGCCGGCCTCGCCGACGCCCGGACCGGCACGACGCTGGACGTGGAGGTGCTCACCGAGTGGCTGGCCAAGCGCTGCGGCCTGCCCTACCTGCGCATCGACCCGCTGAAGGTCGACGTGGCGCGCGTCGCCGACGTCATGTCGATCAACTACGCGGAGCGCCGGCGTTCGTTGCCGGTGGGCGTGACGCCCGGCGAGGTGACGATCGCCACCTGCGAACCGTTCGACCTCGACTGGATCCCCGAGATCGAGGCGCACACCAAGCGGCGCATCAAGCTGGTGGTCGCCAGCCCGCTGGAACTGTCGCACTTCACCACGGAGTTCTACACGCTGGCCCGGTCGGTGCGCCAGGCCCAGAAGAGCGGCCAGGTCAGCGCGCCGGCCAACTTCGAGCAGCTGGTCGAGCTGGGCAAGGCCAAGCAGCTCGATGCCAACGACCAGGGCGTGGTCCAGGTGGTCGACTGGCTGTGGCAGTACGCCTTCGACCAGCGCGCCTCCGACATCCACCTCGAGCCCCGGCGCGAGATCGGCGCCATCCGCTTCCGCATCGACGGCGTCATGCACACCGTCTACCAGCTGCCGCTCACCGTGATGGGCGCCATGACCGCGCGCATCAAGCTGCTGGGCCGCATGGACGTGGTCGAGAAGCGCCGCCCGCTGGACGGGCGCATCAAGGTGCGCAACCCGGGCGGCGACGAAGTCGAGATGCGACTGTCCACGCTGCCCACCGCCTTCGGCGAGAAGATGGTGATGCGCATCTTCGACCCGGACACCACGGTGAAGAATCTCGACGCCCTGGGCTTCGCGCCGCATGACGCGCAGCGCTGGGAAACGCTCACCGGCCATGCGCACGGCATCATTTTGGTGACCGGCCCCACCGGCTCGGGCAAGACGACCACGCTGTATTCGACGCTGCGGCGCCTGGCCACCGACGAGGTGAACGTCTGCACGATCGAGGACCCGATCGAGATGATCCAGCCGGCCTTCAACCAGACGCAGGTGCAGCCGGCCATCGACCTCGGGTTTGCCGAAGGCCTGCGTGCGCTGATGCGCCAGGACCCGGACATCATCATGGTGGGCGAGATCCGCGACCTCGAGACCGCCGAGATGGCGATCCAGGCTGCGCTCACCGGGCACCTCGTGTTCAGCACCCTGCACACCAACGATGCCGCCTCGGCCGTCACGCGGCTCACCGACATCGGCGTGCCGCCTTACCTCATCGGCGCCACGCTGATCGGCGTGCTGGCGCAGCGGCTGGTGCGCACCCTGTGCCCGGCCTGCAAGCAGCCCGACGAGCACATGTCGCGCGACATGCTGGCAGAAGCCATCAAGCCCTGGCGCATGTCGGGCGGCTTCAAGCCCTGCAAGCCGGTGGGCTGCCTCGAATGCCGCATGACCGGCTATCGGGGCCGCAGCGGCCTGTACGAGCTGCTCACCATCAGCGAGGCGCTGCAGCCGGCCATCCACCCCACGCCCGACATCTCCCGGCTGCGCCAGCTCGCGCTCCAGGAAAGCCTGCGCCCCTTGCGGCTCTCCGGGGCCATGAAGGTGGCCGAGGGCTTGACGACGCTCGACGAAGTCCTGCGATCGACGCCGCGCTGGGAGGGGTGATGCGCGCGTGCGCGTGTCGCGCGGCGCTACGTGTAATCCACAGAACTTGGCAGGGTGGTGCCTTCCTAGAATCCTGACCAGTCACAAGAACGAGGAGTCAAGCGTGAATATCAAGAGTCAGAAGGACTTCTGGTCCGGGCTGATGTTCGTGGTCGTGGGCATCGTCTTCGCCTGGGGTGCCACCAGCTACAGCTTCGGCGAGTCGGCCCGCCCCGGTCCGGGCTACTTCCCGTTCGGCCTGGGCGTCCTGCTGGCCATCCTGGGCGCCGTCGTGCTGTTCAAGGCCCTCACCATCGAGTCCGAGGGCGGCGACAAGATCGGCGCCATCGCCTGGAAGCCGCTGCTCATCATCACCGGCGCGGTTGTCGTCTTCGGCCTGGCGCTGCCGCGCCTGGGCATGGTGATCTCGCTGCCGCTGCTGATCGTCATCAGCTGCCTCGCCAGCGACGAGTTCCACTGGAAGGACGCCCTCATCAGCTGCGTGGTGCTCACCCTCGGGTCGTGGGCCATCTTCATCAAGGGACTGAACCTGGTGATCCCGCTGTGGCCCACGTTCATGACGGCCACCCAGGCCGCCGGCTGACCCCAGGAGCGACAACAACATGGACCTGATCACCAACCTCAGCCTGGGTTTCCAGACGGCGCTCACGCTGCAGAACCTGGCCTACGGCTTCCTCGGCTGCCTGCTGGGCACCCTGATCGGCGTGCTGCCGGGCCTCGGCCCGGTGGCCACCATCGCGATGCTGCTGCCGTCGATCTACGCGCTCGACGCCGTGCCCGCCCTCATCATGCTGGCCGGCATCTACTACGGCGCGCAGTACGGCGGCTCCACCACCGCCATCCTGATCAACGTGCCGGGCGAATCCTCCTCGGTCGTGACCGCCATCGACGGCTACGCCATGGCACGCCAGGGCCGTGCGGGCCCTGCGCTGGCCGCTGCCGGCCTGGGCTCCTTCTTCGCCGGCTGCGTGGGCACGGTGGTGATCGCCGCGTTCGCGCCGCCGCTCACCGAAATGGCCTTCAAGTTCGGCCCGGCCGAATACTTCTCGCTGATGGTGCTGGGCCTGATCGGTGCCGTGGTGCTGGCCTCGGGCTCGCTGGTGAAGGCCATCGCGATGATCATCCTGGGCCTGCTGCTGGGCCAGGTGAACACCGACGTGATCTCCGGCGTGCCGCGCTACAGCTTCGACATTCCCGAGCTGACCGACGGCATTCAGTTCGTCACCATCGCCATGGGCGTGTTCGGCTTCGGCGAGATCATCGCCAACCTGGGCCGCCCGTCCGAGCACCGCGAGGTGTTCACCAAGGAAGTGCACGGACTGTGGCCCACGAAGGACGATTTCAAGAAGGCTGCACCCGCGGTGCTGCGCGGCACGGCGCTGGGCTCCGTCCTGGGCGTGCTGCCCGGCGGCGGCGCGCTGCTGTCGGCCTTTGCCGCCTACACGCTCGAGAAGAAGGTCGCCAAGGACCCGAGCAAGTTCGGCAAGGGTGACATCCGCGGCGTGGCGGGGCCCGAGTCGGCCAACAACGCCGGCGCGCAGACCAGCTTCATCCCGATGCTCACGCTGGGCATTCCGCCCAATGCGGTGATGGCGCTGATGGTGGGTGCCATGACCATCAAGGGCATCCAGCCCGGCCCGCAGGTGATGACCAGCAACCCCGAGCTGTTCTGGGGCCTGATCGCCTCGATGTGGATCGGCAACCTGATGCTGATCATCCTGAACCTGCCGCTCATCGGCATCTGGATCAAGCTGCTCACGGTGCCGTACCGCTTCCTGTACCCGGCCATCCTGACCTTCTGCTGCATCGGCCTGTACACGCTGAACAACAACAACTTCGACGTCTACGTGGCGGCGCTGTTCGGCATCATCGGCTACGCCTTCTACAAGCTGGGCTGCGAACCCGCGCCCCTGCTGCTGGGCTTCATCCTCGGGCCGATGATGGAAGAGAACCTGCGCCGTGCGCTGCTGCTGTCGCGCGGCGACTGGAGCACCTTCGTCACCCGGCCGCTGTCGGCCGGCCTGCTGGCCGCCGCGGCGCTGATGGTCATCATCGTGCTGCTGCCTTCGGTGAAGGCGCGCCGCGAAGAAGCCTTCCAGGACGCCGACTGAGCAGCCTGCGCACCACCCCGGACAAGCCCCGCCTCCTGCGGGGCTTTGTTCTTCAGGCAACGTCGGTCCAATGAGAGAAACACCCACCGCATTGCTGCCGCTGCAGGGCCCCGTGTTCCGCATGCTGTGGCTGGCCTGGCTGGCCGCCAACGTCAGCATGTGGATGAACGACGTGGCCGCGGCGTGGCTCATGACCTCCCTCACCGACAGCCCGGTGATGGTGGCGCTGGTGCAGGCGGCCGCCACGCTGCCGGTGTTCCTGCTCGGGCTGCCGAGCGGTGCCATGGCCGACATCGTGGACCGGCGCAAGTACTTCGCCGCCACCCAGCTGTGGGTCGCGGTCAATGCGGTGGTGCTGTGCCTGTGCGCACTGGCCGACGTGCTGAGCGCGCAGCTGCTGCTCACGCTCACCTTCGTCAACGGCATCGGCCTGGCGATGCGCTGGCCGGTGTTCGCCGCGATCGTGCCCGACATCGTGTCCAAGCCGCAGCTGCCCGCTGCCCTGGCGCTCAACGGCGTGGCGATGAACATGTCGCGCGTCATCGGCCCCATCGTCGCGGGCGCGCTGCTGGCCAGCGTGGGCAGCGCCTGGGTGTTCGCGCTCAACGCGGTGCTGTCGGTGGCGGCCTTCGTGCTGATCGTGCGCTGGCGCAGCGAGCAGAAGGCCAGCGCGCTGCCGGGCGAGCGTTTCGTGGGCGCCATGCGGGTCGGGTTGCAGCACGTGCTGCAGTCGCCACGCATGAAGGCGGTGCTGGTGCGCATCTTCATGTTCTTCCTGCAGTCCACCTCGCTCACCGCCTTGCTGCCGCTGGTGGCCAAGCGCATGGATGGCGGCGGCGCCGGCACGTTCACCGTGCTGCTGGCGGCCGTGGGGGCCGGCGCCATCGTCGCGGCGCTGTTCCTCCCGGGCCTGCGCGAACGCTTCGGTCGCGACGAGTTCGTGCGCTACGGCACGCTCGCCCATGCCGCCATGTCGGTGGCGGCGGCCTTCTCGCCCAACGTGTGGCTGGCGCTGCCCGCGATGTTCGTGGCCGGCATGGCCTGGATCTCCACCGCCAATTCGCTCACCGTGGCGGCGCAGATGTCCCTGCCCAACTGGGTGCGGGCGCGCGGCATGGCGGTGTACCAGATGGCGCTGATGGGCGGCAGCGCGGCCGGTGCCGCGCTGTGGGGCCAGGTGGCGAGCTGGACCGACGTGCCCACCAGCATCGTGATCGCGTCGATCGCCGGCCCGCTGGTGCTGCTGCTGACGCGCCGTCTCACCCTGCAGGGCGGCGCCGACGAAGACTTCAGCCCGGCGAAGCCCGCCAACGACCCCATGCCGGCCATCGACGTGCGCGCCGATGACGGGCCGGTGCTCATCACGATCGAGTACCGCATCGACCCGGCCCATGCCGAGGCCTTTGCCGCGGTGATGCAGGAAACCCGCCGTGCCCGGCTGCGCCAGGGCGCGCTCTCATGGGGTCTGTTCCACGACACCGAAGTGCCGGGCCGCTACGTCGAGACCCTGGTCGACGAGTCCTGGGTCGAGCACCTGCGCCGGCTCGAGCGTTTCACCGCGGCCGACGTCGGGCTGCGCGAGCGCCGCTGGGCCTTTCACATCGGCGACGGGCCGCCGGTGGTCAAGCGCTACGTGTCGCAGGCCATGGGCTGACCGAGCGGTGCCGCGGCAATCCCGTTTCGCGGCACGCGAAAGCGGCGCGGCACACAATGCGCCTCTCACCCGAGAGGCCTCCGATGACGCAAGCCTTGTTCGACTACAGCACGCCCTACACCAGCACGCGATTGCCGCTGTTCGCGCGCAACGTGGTGTCCACGTCACACCCGCTGGCCGCGCAGGCCGGCTTGCGCATGCTGCTGGCGGGCGGCAACGCCGTCGATGCGGCCATTGCGGCCGCCGCTGCCATCACCGTCACCGAGCCGGTGAGCAACGGTCTGGGGTCGGATGCCTTCTGCATCCTGTGGGACGGCAAGGCGCTGCATGGCCTCAACGCCTCCGGGCGTGCGCCGGCCGCCTGGACCACCTCCTACTTCCGTGCCCGCTACGGCGCCGATGCGAAAACGCCGCCGAAACGCGGCTGGGATGCGGTCACCGTGCCCGGCGCCGTGGCGGGCTGGGTGGCCTTGAGCCGACGTTTCGGCAAGCTGCCGTTCCAGGACCTGCTGCAGCCGGCGATCGAGATCGCAGAGCGCGGCTATGCGGTGCCGGTGGTGGTGCAGCAGAAGTGGGCCGCGGCAGCCGACGAACTGGCCGGCCAGCCGGGCTTTCGCGAGACCTTCCTGCCCCGGGGCCGCGCGCCGCAGGTCGGCGAGCGTTTCGTGTTCGCTGGCGCGGCGCGTGCGCTGCGGGCCATCGCGGCGAGCCAGGGCGAGGCCTACTACCGCGGCGAGATCGCGGCAGCGGCGGTGAAGCACGCGCAGGCGCACGGCGGCGCCGTCACGCTTGATGACTTCGCCGGCTACCAGCCCGAATGGGTGGAGCCCATCGGCCAGGCCTATCGCGGCTACACGCTGCACGAGATACCGCCCAACGGGCAGGGCATCGCCGCGCTCATCGCCCTGGGCATCCTGTCGAACTTCGACCTCGCCTCGCTGCCGGCCGACGGCGTGGCATCGCAGCACCTGCAGATCGAGGCGATGAAGCTCGCGTTTGCCGACGTGTACCGCTATGTGGCCGAGCCGGCCAGCATGGAGGTCACGCCCGCCCAGATGCTCGATGCGGCCTACCTGAAGAGCCGCGCGGCGCTGATCGACCCGAAGCGGGCGCAGGACTTCGGGGCCGGCAATCCGGTGAAGGGCGGCACCATCTACCTCACCGCGGCCGACGAGAGCGGCATGATGGTGAGCTTCATCCAGAGCAACTACATGGGCTTCGGCTCGGGCGTGGTGGTGCCCGAATACGGCCTGTCGATGCAGAACCGCGGCCACGCGTTTTCTCTCGACGCGAAAAGCCCCAACGCGGTGGCGCCGCGCAAGCGCCCGTTCCACACCATCATCCCGGCCTTCCTCACGAAGGACGGCCAGCCGGTCATGAGCTACGGCGTGATGGGCGCCAACATGCAGCCGCAGGGCCACATGCAGACCCTGGTGCGTTTGCTCGACTACCGGCAGAACCCCCAGGCGGCCTGCGATGCGCCGCGCTGGCGCTACAACGCCGGCCTCGAGATCAACGTCGAGAGCGCCATGGACCCGGCGCTGGTGCAGGGCCTGCTCGAGCGCGGGCACCGCACCGAGGTCATCCGCGACAGCTACCAGGACTTCGGCGCCGGCCAGTTCATCTGGCGCCTGGGCGACCCGGCGGTGGAGGGCTACGTGGCCGCCAGCGACCCGCGGCGCGACGGGCAGGCCGTGGGCTACTGATGACGGCAGCCTCCACGGCCGGCGCCGGCGAGCGCCCTTCGGTGCTGCCGGGCCTCGCCCTCGCGCTGGCCGGCTCCATCGCCTTCTCCGGCAAGGCCATCATCGTGAAGCTGGCCTATCGCCACGGGGTCGATGCGGTCACGCTCATCATGTACCGCATGCTGTTCGCGGCGCCGCTGTTCGCGCTGATCGCCTGGTGGTCCGGGCGCGGCAAGCCTGCGCTCTCGCGGCGCGACTGGCTGGGCATCCTGGGCCTGGGCGTGAGCGGCTACTACCTGGCCAGCTTCCTTGACTTTCTGGGCCTGCAGTACATCAGCGCCAGCCTCGAGCGGCTGATCCTCTACCTCAACCCGACCATCGTGCTGGTGCTGGGGCTGCTGTTCTTCAAGAAGCAGGTCACGCTGCGCCAGCTGCTGGCCATCGGCGTGAGCTATGCGGGCGTGCTGGTGGTGTTCGGACACGAGGTGAGCTTCGAGAGCCGCAACGTGCCGCTGGGCACTGCGCTGGTGTTCGGCAGTGCGGTGTCGTATGCGGTCTACCTCGTCTACAGCGGCGAGCTGGTGCAGCGCCTGGGCTCGTTGCGGCTGGTGGGCTGGGCCAGCCTCGTGGCCTGCGCCTTCTGCATCGGCCAGTTCTTCGTGCTGCGGCCCGTGTCGGCCGCGGTGGTGGCCCCCGAGGTGATCTGGCTGTCGGTGCTCAACGCCACCTTGTGCACGGTGGCGCCGGTGCTGATGGTCATGATGGCGATCGAGCGCATCGGCGCCACCCTGGCCGCGCAGACCGGCATGGTGGGCCCCTTGTCCACGCTGCTGATGGGGGTGGCGATCCTGGGCGAGCCTTTCACCCCCTGGATCGCCGCGGGCACGGTGCTCGTCCTGACCGGCGTATGGCTGCTGGCCAAGTGGAGATGATGTCGCCCACCCCCGTAGCGCCTGCGGCGCTCCCCCTCAAGGGGGCGCCGCTGGCGGACCGGCAAAGCCGGATCCGCGGCGTCTGCTTGGTTGCCAGGGCTGCCGGTGCCGTTTGGGGCGCATGACAGAACGGATGGAGAAACCGAATGAATCTGGGTATTGAAGGCAAGTGGGCGCTGGTGTGCGCCGCCAGCAAGGGGCTGGGCAAGGGCTGCGCGCAGGCCCTGGTGGCCGAAGGCGTGAACGTGGTGGTCACCGCACGGGGCGCCGAGGCGCTGGAGGCCACGGCGGCCGAGCTGCGCAGCTTGAAGCGTGCGGAGGTGAGGGCGGTGGCCGGCGACATCACCACGCCCGAGGGGCGTGCCGCCGCACTGGCGGCCTGCCCGCAGGTGGACATCCTCGTCAACAACGCCGGCGGCCCGCCGCCGGGCGACTTCCGTGACTGGGACCGCGAGGCCTGGATCAAGGCGCTCGATGCCAACATGCTCACGCCCATCGAGCTGATGAAGGCAGTGGTGGACCCGATGATGGCGCGCGGCTTCGGGCGCATCGTCAACATCACGTCCGGCGCGGTGAAGGCGCCGATCGACGTGCTGGGCCTGTCGAACGGCGCCCGCTCGGGCCTGACCGGCTTCGTGGCGGGCCTCGCCCGCAAGACGGTGGCGAAAAACGTGACCATCAACAACCTCTTGCCCGGCCCGTTCGACACCGACCGCCTGGCCGCCACGATGGCCGGCGCGGCCAAGGCGAGCGGCCAGCCGCTGGAGGCAGTGATGGAACAGCGCCGCAGGCAGAACCCGGCCGGCCGCTTCGGCACCGCGGCCGAGTTCGGTGCCGCCTGCGCCTTCCTGTGCAGCGTGCATGCGGGGTTCATCACCGGCCAGAACCTGTTGATGGACGGCGGTGCCTACCCGGGCACCTTCTGAACGAAGGAGGCGGGCGATGGCCAGCGGCGGCTACACCCTCTACGGCGCGTTGGGCTCCGGCTCGGCGGTGGTGGAGATCGCGCTCGGCTGGTGCGGCCTGGTGTTCCGCCATGTCGAGGCAGCCACCTGGGAGCCCGGCTCGGCGCTGGACGAACTGCGCCGCGTCAACCCGCTGTGCCAGATCCCCACGCTGGTGCTGCCTGACGGCACGGTGCTGACCGAAAGCGCCGCCATCCTCATCCACCTGGGACTGGCCCACCCGCGCTGCGGCCTGCTGCCCGAGGAGGCCTCGGCGCGGGCGCGCGTGCTGCGCGGCCTCGTGTACGTGGCAGCCAACTGCTATGCGGCGGTCGGTATCAGCGACTACCCCGAGCGCTGGCTGCACCTGCCCGACGAGGCGGCGACGGAGAACCTGCGCCAGGGGACCCGCCAACGGCTGGCCGAGCTGTGGAGCCTGTTCGCCGACAGCTTCGAGGCGGCGCCGTGGCTCGGCGGCGACGAGCCGGGGGCGCTCGACCTCTATGCCGCCACCATCTCGAAGTGGTCAGGTGCGCGCGCGCACCTCAAGAAGGCCCGGCCGGCTTTTCATGCGCTGATGCTCGAGGTCGAGGCGCATCCGAAGGTGGCGCCGGTGTTCGAGCGGCACTGGCCTTCGAAGGCCTGAGCTGCTGCTCACTCAAGCCGCTGCGGCGAGCTCTTTGGCCGCCTTGCGGCGCCGTGCCGCCCAGCCCACCGCGCCGAGGCCGAGCGCCATCATGGCGTAGGTCTCGGGCTCAGGCACCGCGGCCGCAACGGTGAGCGAGCCGTAGGCGGCGGTGCGGCCGTCGTAGGCGAGGAAGCTGTTCCTCGGCACCGAGAGGTTGTTGTGCATGTCGATGAACGGGATGTCGGCACTGCCGTACACGCCGCCCACCAGGTCGACCACCTGGCCGCCTTGGATCAGGAAGCCGGGCGCCGAGGCGAAGCCGGAGCCGTTGCGAAAGCCGGCCAGGGTGATGTTTTCAGGGCCGGTGGCGTAGAGCGACCGGCCGAAGGGCAGGAAGAAGTCGAAGATGCCCGCGGTGTTGTTGACGCCGTCGGTGGAGAGGATGGCGCTGTCGACCGAGAAGCTGCCGGTGAAGCTGTCGCCCACGCTCAGGCAGCCGAAGGAGTAGTAGCCGCTGAGGGCGTTGTTGCAGGTCGAGTACTGCTCGATGCGGTCGATGGTCAGCGTGATGTTGTAGGCGGTGGTCTGCGACGCTGCCTGGGCCGCGCCGGCCAGCACCGAGCCGACCATGATGGCGATGGCGGCCAGTGCCTTTGTGATGGGGGACATGAACCTCTCCTGTTGTTCGGGCGGCCGTCGATGAGCAGCCTGCCGCTGGGCACTGTCTGGCGTCGGCAGTCAAGCCTCAACCCCCGAGACAGGTGCCTTACACCTTACGGAGCGGAACGTCGCGACGACACCACGATGCCGGCCACGATGAGCGCGAATGCCACGCCGTGGTACCAGCGCGGCGCCTCGCCCAGCAGCGCGGCCGACAGCACCGCGGCGAACACCGGCGTGAGGTTGCCGAAGAAGGCGGCCACGGTCGGCCCGGCCGTCGCCACGCCCAGGCCCCAGCAGCGGTAGGCCACGATGGAGGGGCCTACCGCCACGTACACCAGCGCTGCCACCACCCAGCCGTTCCAGCGGATGGGTGCGGCCCCGGCCAGCCCTTCGCCCAGGGCGGCGCCGCCCGCCCCGAGCAGCCCGAACAGCACCTGCACCAGCAGCACCTCGGCCCAGCCCCACGGCGGCCGCCGGTCGCCCTGCATGTGCGCCGGCGGGCGCGCCAGCAGCCAGCTGTAGACGGCCCAGGCGATGATGGCCGCCACGATGTAGAAGTCGCCCGCGACCAGTTGCACGCGGGCGAGCGTTGCGAGGTCGCCGCGGGCGATCACGAGCAGCACCCCGGCGCCCGAGAGCGCCGCACCCAGCAGCTGGCGGCGCGTGGGGTGCACGCCATAGAACAGCGAGCCCACCACCAGCATCCACAGCGGCATGCTGGCGGCGATGAGCGTCACGTTGATCGGCGTGGACGTGACGAGGGCCATGTACTGCAGCGCGTTGTAGCTGCCCACGCCGAGCAGCCCGAGCCACAGCAGGTAGGGCCAGCGGGACGTGATGTCGGCTGGCGCCCGCAGGGCGCGCCAGCCCAGCGCCAGCAGCAGCGCGCCTGCCAGCACCCAGCGCAGGAAGTTCAGCATCAGCGGCGGCACGCTGCCCACCAGCAGCCGGCCGACCACCGCGTTGCCCGCCCACAGCAGCGGGGGCAGGCTCATCAGCAGCGCGGTCTTGGGAGTGATCTTGTGCATCAGGAAATCAGGTGGCGGGCATCAGCGTGCCGCAGTTCCAGCATTGTTCGAAGGGGCCGTCGATGCGCTCATGGCAGGCCGGGCACACCCAGTGGCGCACCGGTGCATGGCGCAGTTCGTCGAGCAGCTGCCGCGCGCGCTCGAACTGGTCGTCGTCTTCGACCCAGATCTCGGGCAGGCACTGGTCGGGCGGCATCTCGCCGGCAATGCTGCTGGCATAGGCGCGCTGCACGCGCGTTTCGATGCCGGCCTGCGTGAGCATGTCGGCCCACAGCGTGGCAATGGCGAGGTTCGGGGCAGGGATGAGGCGGCGCATCGGGCAGGCAACGGCTGAGGCTGGCACGATAGCGGACTTCCAAGGCAGTCGAGGACGGAACAGAACATGACCGAGACGGTGAAGGCCATCCAGGCGAGGGCGGCAGGCGGCCCCGAAGTGCTGCAGCTCGTGCAATTGCAGGTGGGCGCGCCCGGCCCCGGCGAAATTCGCATTCGCCACCATGCGGTGGGCCTGAACTACATCGACGTGTACCACCGCACCGGGCTGTATGCCTTGCCGTTCCCGCTGACGCTGGGCATGGAAGGCGCCGGCATCGTGGAGGCTGTGGGCGAGGGCGTGACCCACCTGAAGCCGGGCGACCGCGCGGCCTATGCGAGCCAGCCGCCCGGTGCCTACAGCGAGGCGCGCGTGATGCCGGCCCGCTGCGTGGTGAAGCTGCCGGAACCCCTCAGCTTCGAGCAGGGCGCCGCGATGATGCTCAAGGGGCTGACCGCGCAGTACCTGCTGCGCAAGACCCTGCCCCAGGGCGGCCTGAACGCCGGTGACTTCGTGCTCTTCCATGCCGCTGCCGGCGGCGTGGGCCTCATTGCCTGCCAGTGGGCCAGGGCGCTCGGGCTGCAGCTGATCGGCACGGCGGGCAGCGACGAGAAGTGCGCGCTGGCGAAGGCCAACGGGGCCGCCTTCGCGATCAACTACAACCGCGAGGACTTCGTCGCCCGCGTGAAGGACATCACCGCCGGCCGCGGCGTGAAGGTCGTGTACGACTCGGTGGGCAAGGACACCTTCGAGCGCTCGCTCGACTGCCTGCAGCCCTTCGGCCTGCTCGCCAGTTTCGGCAACGCGTCGGGTCCGGTGCCGCCGATCAACATCGGCCTGCTGGCCGCCAAGGGCTCGCTCTACGTGAGCCGGCCGACGCTCTTCACCCACCTGGCCACGCGTGAATCGACCCAGGCCATGGCCGACGAACTCTTTGCGGTGGTGGAAAGCGGGCAGGTCAAGGTCGCGGTGGAGCAGCGCTACGCGCTGGCCGACGCGGCGCAGGCGCACCGCGACCTCGAAGCGCGCAGGACCACCGGCTCCAGCGTGCTGCTGCCCTGAGCGGCACAATGGCGGGGTTTCACCGCCCGACACCATGTCGCCATTGAGCCGAGTCCTGGACCGTCCGCACGACAAGCACGCCGCCTGGCGCTGTTGCCGTTGTCGTTGACGACTTCGCCTGCCGGGGCGGGCGCATGCCAGTGCAAGCGCGCCGCCCCACGTCCTTGACTTCGGGAAGACCCACCATGTTCGAGCGCATCAAAGAAGACATCGCCTGCATCCTGGAACGCGACCCCGCCGCGCGGTCGCGCTGGGAGGTGGTGACCTGCTATCCCGGTTTCCATGCCCTGGTGATGCACCGCTGGGCGCATGCCTGCTGGCACAACGGCTGGCACGTCACCGCCCGCTTCATCTCGCACGTGGCCCGCTTCCTTACCGGCATCGAGATCCACCCGGGCGCGACGATCGGCCGGCGCGTGTTCATCGACCACGGCATGGGCCTCGTGATCGGTGAAACGGCCGAGGTGGGCGACGAATGCACCATCTACCAGGGCGTCACGCTGGGCGGCACGTCGCTGCACCGGGGGGCCAAGCGCCACCCGACGCTGGGCCGCGGCGTCATCGTCGGGGCCAACTCCCAGGTGCTGGGCGGCTTCACCGTGGGTGACGGCGCCCGCATCGGTTCGGGCGCGGTGGTCGTGAAGCCGGTGCCGCCGGGGGCCACCGCGGTGGGCAACCCGGCCCGCGTGATCGTGGCCGACAGCGATGCCACCCGCGAAGAGGCCGCCGCCCGCATGGGCTTCTCGGCCTACGGCGTGACGCAGGGCGATGACCCGGTGGCCCAGGCGATGAAGGGCCTGATCGACAACGCCTCCAGCCACGAGCACCAGATCGCGCTGCTTTGGCAGGCGATCGAGAAGCTCTCCAGCGGGGCCCGCGAGATCCCGGCGTCCGACTGCGTGCCGCAGGACGCGCAGAAGGACGAGCACTTCGACGCCGAGCGGCTGAACCGGCTGGTCAAGTAGCCGTGACCTGTGACGGGTGACGGGTGACTCGTGAAGTCATGGGTCACTTCTGGCGAGGCCGGAAGGCAGCGCACACCGCGGCATCCGTCTCGATGTACGGGCCGCCGATGAGGTCGATGCAATAGGGCACCGCGGCGAAGATGCCATGCACGAGCGGCTTGCCGTCGTCGCCTTTCAGGCCTTCGAGGGTTTCGGCGATCGACTTCGGCTGTCCCGGCAGGTTGATGATCAGCGCCTTGCCGCGGATCACGGCCACCTGCCTCGACAGGATGGCGGTGGGCACGAAATGGAGGCTGATCTGGCGCATCTGCTCGCCGAAGCCGGGCATCACCTTGTCGGCCACGGCCAGCGTGGCTTCGGGCGTCACGTCGCGCGGCGCCGGGCCGGTGCCGCCGGTGGTGAGCACGAGGTCGCAGCATTCGGCGTCGACCAGCTCGCGCAGCGCGGCGCTGATGCCGGCCTCTTCGTCGGGGATGAGCCGGGTGGCCCACTCGATCGGGTTGCGCACCGCGCGCTGGAGCCATTGCTGCAGCGAGGGCAGGCCCTTGTCTTCATAGACGCCGGCCGAGGCGCGGTCGCTCACCGAGACCAGGCCGATCCTCACGCGGTCGAGTTCACTCATGGTCCTGCCGCTCCTGGTCTTCGGGGCTGCCGTCGTCGAGGGTCTGCCGCACGAACTGGAACAGCTCGCGGTACGCCCGCCCGCTGCGCTGCTCGGGCGCGGCGGCCGCGTCCTTGCGGGCCGCGCGGATCAGGCTGCGCAGCGCCTGGACATCGGTGCCGGCATGCTGGTCCATCCAGCGGGTGAGCGCCTCGTCGCTTTCGATCAGTTCGGTGCGCCAGCGCTCGGCGCGGTGCAGCGTGAGCGTGTCCCTCGCGCGCCCCAGCTGCGCGGCGGCGACCGCTTCGCGGATCGGCTCGACCTCGGCATTGCGCATCAGCTTGCCCACGTATTGCAGCTGGCGCCGCCGGCCCTCGTGCGAGCGGGTGCGCTTGAGCTCGCGCACCGCCTCGCGCAGCGATTCCGGCATCGGGATGCCGTCGAGCCGGTCGTCGGGCAGCGCGACCAGCGCCTCGCCGAGGTCCTGCAGCTCGTGCATCTGCTTCTTGAGCTGGGTCTTGCTCGGGCGCTGCTGCAGCTGGTCGTCGTCGTCTTCGCGGTCGTGGGCCAAGGTGATGCAGCCGGGTTCGAAAAAGGGCAACTATCATAAGCCGGCCCTCACCCGCGGGCTCCTTCAGCCAACCCTCCGAGCCAACATGCCCCAAGACAACCACGGCTTTGCCTACTCGCGCGAACAGTTCCAGCAACTGGTGGAAGACACGCTCTCCATCGCCAGGCAGCTCGGCGGCAGCGACGCCGCGGTCGAGGTGTCCGAGGGCGCGGGCCTGTCGGTGTCGGTGCGCAAGGGCGAGGTCGAGAACGTCGAGCGCAACCGCGACAAGTCCATCGGCGTCACCGTCTACATCGGCCAGCGCCGGGGCAACGCGAGCACCTCCGACTTCTCGCGCACGGCACTGGAGCAGACGGTGCGTGCCGCCTACGACATCGCGCGCTTCACCGCCGAAGACCCGGCGGCCGGCCTGCCGGACGACGCCGACCTCGCGCGCGGCGACGACCTGACCCGCGACCTAGACCTGTTCCACCCCTGGGACATCGACGCCGGGCGCGCCGTCGAGCTGGCGAAGGTGTGCGAGGCCGCCGCGCTGTCCACCGACCGCCGCATCACCAATTCCGAAGGCGCCGGCGTATCGGCGCAGCAGTCGCACTTCTGGGCCGGCAACAGCCGGGGCTTCCGCGGCGGCTATGCCAGCTCGCGCCACTCGTTGTCGGTCGCGCCCATCGCAGGCAAGGGCGACGACATGCAGCGCGACGCGTGGTATTCGTCGATGCGTGACCCCCACGAACTCGCGGCGCCCGAAGCGGTGGGCCGTTATGCCGCCGAGCGCGCGTTGTCGCGCCTGCGCAGCCGCAAAATCGCCACCTGCGAGGTGCCGGTGCTGTTCGAGTCCACGCTCGCGGCCGGACTCGTGGGCGCCTATGTGCAGGCCACCAGCGGCGGCGCGCTGTACCGCAAGGCGAGCTTCCTGCCCGACAGCCTGGGCCAGCAGGTCTTTCCCGAGCACATCGACCTCGTCGAGGACCCGCACCAGCGCAAGGGCAAGGGCAGCGCGCCGTTCGACGACGAGGGCGTGGTGACGCGTGCGCGGCATGTGGTGCAGGGCGGGCGTGTGCAGGGCTATTTCCTGTCGAGCTATTCCGCGCGCAAGCTCGGCATGCGCACCACCGGCCACGCCGGCGGCTCGCAGAACCTCACGCTGAAGAGCGCCCTCACGCAGCCCGGCGACGACCTCGAAGCCATGCTGCGCAAGCTGGGGCGAGGCCTGTTCGTCATCGAGCTGATGGGCCAGGGCGTCAACTACGTCACCGGCGACTACTCCCGCGGCGCGGCCGGCTTCTGGGTCGAGGGCGGGCGCATGGTGCATCCGGTGCACGAGATCACCATCGCCGGCAACCTGCGCGACATGTTCCGCGGCATCGCCGCCGTGGGTGCCGATGCCTACACGCTGGGCACCAAGACGGTGGGCTCGGTGCTCATCGAGCGCATGAAGATCGCCGGCCTCTAGGGTTCTCGATAGGGCCTGCGAGCCACATCGTTCAGGGACTTTTCAGCACGCGCCGGTCTACTCGGCGAGACCTCGCTGCGAACGTTTTTCGCAGCGGGTTTGCGCACGGGGAAAACCCCTGTGAGACCCCTGAGGTGGACTCCTAGAATCCGCCCGACTCAACCCCTTGTTTCCTGCAGGAGAGAGACCATGGAACGTCGTTCATTCATACAACGCGCCGGCATTGCTGGCGTGCTCGCCGCGGGTGCAGCGCCCGCGGTGGTGCATGCCCAGGCCAACATCCGCTGGCGCCTGGCATCGAGCTTTCCTAAGTCGCTCGACACCATCTTCGGCGCCGCGGAAGTCTTCGCCAGGAAAGTGAAGGAGATGTCCGGGGGCAAATTCGAGATCTCGGTCCATGCCGGCGGCGAGCTGATGCCGGCGTTCGGCGTGGTGGACGGCGTGCAGAACGCCACCGTCGAGATGGCCCACACCGCCCCGTACTACTTCTTCGGCAAGGACGAGACCTTCGCGCTGGGTTGCGCCATCCCCTTCGGCCTCAACTCGCGCCAGATGACCGCCTGGCAGTACGAAGGCAACGGCCTGAAGCTGATGCGCGAGTTCTATGCCAAGTTCAACATCATCCACTTCCCGATGGGCAACACCGGGGCGCAGATGGGCGGCTGGTATCGCAAGGAGATCAAGACGGTCGCCGACGTGAAGGGCCTGAAGATGCGCATCGGCGGCTTCGCCGGCAAGGTGCTCGAGCGCATGGGCGGCGTGCCGCAGAACATCCCCGGCGGCGAGATCTACCAGTCGCTCGAGAAGGGCACCATCGACGCGGCCGAATGGGTGGGCCCGTACGACGACCAGAAGCTGGGCTTCAACAAGGTGGCGCCGTTCTATCACTACCCCGGCTGGTGGGAAGGCGGCCCGCAGCTCGACCTGTACATCAACACCAAGGCCTACGAGGGCCTGTCGGCCGAGTACAAGGCCATCATCGAAGGTGCGGCCGCCTACGCCCACACCGAGATGCAGGCCAAGTACGACGCCAAGAACCCGGCAGCCCTGAAGCAGCTCGTGGCCAGCAAGACCAAGCTGGTCGCCTTCCCGAAGCCGGTGCTCGACCTGGCCTTCAAGGAAGCCATGGCGCTGTACAGCGAGCTGTCGGCCAAGAACCCGAACTGGAAGAAGGTCTACGAGGACTACGCCAAGTTCCGCGCCGAGCAGAACCTGTGGTTCCGCTTCACCGAAGCGCGCTTCGACAGCTACATGCAGACGGCCAAGCTGTAAGTCAGACCGACCCGCATCGAAGCGGTTGGCCCGGCAGGGCCAACCGCTTTTTTCTTGGTGCGTCGCACGGACCGCCTCCGTTACACTCGCGCCGGGTGTTGGGCCGAGGGATGGCGCAGCAGGTCTTGCGCGATGGTCGGGCCGCCACGCGGGACTGGTCATGCCCTCCGATGAACACCCCTTCCACGATCGAACTGCTCGGCGCGGCTCTGTTTGCCGTCGCCCTCGTCCACACCTTCTCCACCCGCATCTTCGAGCGCCTGGCCCATACGCGGCCGCGGCATGCTGGCCTCTTCCACCTGCTGGGCGAGGTGGAGGTCGTCTTCGGCTTCTGGGCCATGGTGCTGATGCTGTTCATGTTCGCCATGACCGGCAAGGAGTCCGCGACCCGGTACCTCGAGTCGCGCAACTTCACCGAGCCGATGTTCGTCTTCGCGATCATGGTGATCGCCGGCACCCGGCCGATCCTTCGACTTGCAGGCGGCATCGTCCGGCTGGTCGCCGGTTTCGTGCCGTTCCAGCGCGGCATGGCGATGTACTTCGTCGTGCTGGCCGTGGTGCCCATGCTGGGCTCTTTCATCACCGAGCCGGCAGCCATGACCCTGGCTGCCCTGATGCTGCGCGACACCCTGTTTGCCCAGCCGGTCTCGACCAAGCTGCGCTACACCACGGTGGGCGTGCTCTTCGTCAACATCTCCATCGGCGGCACGCTGACGCCCTTTGCAGCGCCGCCGGTGCTGATGGTGGCGTCCACCTGGAACTGGGACATCTGGTTCATGCTGAGCCAGTTCGGCTGGAAGGCTGCGCTGGCGGTGAGCTTCAATGCCGCGTCGGCCGCGTTCCTGTTCCGCCACCAGCTGGGCCACATGGCCGCTCACCGGAACGAGACGGCACCGCCGGCAGTGCCGTCCGCCGTGATCGTGGTGCACCTGCTGTTCCTGGCGGGTGTGGTGATGTTCGCTCACCACCCGGCCGTCTTCCTGGGCCTGTTCCTGTTCTTCCTTGGCTTTGCCACCGCCTACCAGCGGCACCAGGAACCGCTGATCCTGCGCGAGGCGTTGCTGGTGGCCTTCTTCCTGGCCGGCCTGGTGGTGTTGGGCGGGCTCCAGCAGTGGTGGCTGAAGCCGGTGCTGCTCAGCATGGACGCCAACGCAGTGTTCTTCGGTGCCGCTGCGCTCACCGCCATCACCGACAACGCGGCGCTCACCTACCTCGGTTCGCTCGTCGAAGGCCTGAGCGATGAATTCAAGGTGGCGCTCGTGGCCGGCGCGGTGACCGGCGGCGGTCTCACGGTGATTGCCAACGCGCCGAACCCGGCGGGCGTTGCCATCCTGCGTGGCAGCTTCAAAGACCAGACCGTGCACCCGCTGGGCCTGCTGGTGGCGGCGCTTCCGCCCACGCTGGTGGCCGTGCTGGCCTTTCGCCTGCTCTAGGCTCGTCTGCCACTGCGTTGGTCATGACATGACCCAAACCGCGCACCGCTTCGAGTCGCCCTTCTCGACGCAGACCCTCTCTGAAGGCTTGGCGGAGTATCTTGCGGCACACCCGGACCTGAAGCGCCAGGACCAGCTGAAGTCCGCGGAGGCTCGCGAGTTCTTCCGGTCGCACGACATCGTGCATGTGCTCTACGGATGCGACACCTCGATGATCGACGAGGCGATCGTCAAGCTGTCCAGCCTGGTCGGAACGACGGGTGGGTGGCGGGTGCTGCGCGGCTATGCGCACCACGAGACCCTGGACATCTACTGCCGCGTGCCGGCCTGGGACACGCTGATCGCGGTTCTGGTGTCCCCGTACATCCTGGCCAGAACCCTCTGGCGATGCAGCAGGCAGCCGCAGCGGTGGCCGTGGGCTGCCAACGAGCAGTACATGGGCGTCCCGCTCGTCGAACTGAGGTCCAGGTTCGGCATCCGCGTGGCGCATGAAAAACGCGCGGGGGGCTGAATCGCCCGCCGCGCGTCGTGGGTGTACAAGCGCCGCCGGAAGCGCGGCCTGCTCCTACTTCTTGGCCGCTTCGGCTTCCTTCTTCACGGCCTCTTCGAGTGCCTTCATCGGGTCGTCATCGGCAAGAGGGGCCTCGCCCTGGGCATCCGATGCAGCCGCTTCCGCATCGGAGGCGGCTTCCAGCGGCGGTGCGGCCTTCTCCTCGTCGGTCCGCATGTCGAGTTCCTGGAGCACCTTGTCGGCGTCGAGCTTGTCATCATCGTCGCCACCACGCGAGACCACGCCGGGGAAGGCGATGATGAGGCCCACCATGATGATCTGGATGATCACGAAGGGCACCGAGCCCCAGTAGATCTGGCCAGTGGTCACCTTGGCCACCTGCTGGCCGGTCAATCGGTCCTTGTAGTCCTCGTTGGGGGCCACGCTGCGCAGGTAGAACAGTGCAAAGCCGAACGGCGGGTGCATGAACGAGGTCTGCATGTTCACCGCCAGCAGCACGCCGAACCACACGAGGTCGATGCCCAGCTTCTCGGCCACCGGCGCGAGCAGCGGGATCACGATGAACGACAGCTCGAAGAAGTCCAGGAAGAAGGCCAGGAGGAAGATGAGGACGTTGACGACGATCAGGAAGCCGAGCTGCCCGCCCGGCAGGCTGGTCAGCAGGTGCTCCACCCACTTGGGGCCGTCCACGCCCTGGAACGACAGGCTGAACACCGTGGCGCCGATGAGGATGAACAGCACGAAGCACGACAGCTTCATCGTCGTGTCCATGGCCTGTCGCATCAACTTCATGTTGAGGCGCTGGCGGCTGATGGCCATGACCAGCGCCCCGACGGCGCCCATGGCGCCGCCTTCGGTCGGCGTCGCGATGCCGAGGAAGATGGTGCCCAGCACCAGGAAGATCAGTGCCAGCGGAGGGATGAGGACGAAGGTGACGCGCTCGGCCATCTTGGACAACAGGCCCAGCTTGAACAGCTTGTTGAGGACCGCCAGCACGAACGCCACGCCCACGCCCACGCACATCGAGACGACGATCAGTTCGTCGGTCGGCGTGGTTTCCGGGCGGGTCTTCGCAAACGCAATGGCGCAGCCCACCGACAGCACCGTGAGCACACCGAGCGACCGCAGGCCGGCCGAGCCGTCCGGCTCGCGGATCGTGCGTGCCTCGGGCGGCAGGGCCGGTGCATAGGCGGGCCTGAACATCGACACCGCCACGACATAGGCGAGATACAACCCGGTCAGCACGAAGCCGGGGATGAACGCGCCCTTGTAAAGGTCGCCCACGCTGCGGCCGAGCTGGTCGGCCATGACGATGAGCACCAGCGAAGGGGGGATGATCTGCGCCAAGGTGCCCGAGGCAGCGATCACGCCCGAAGCGAGGCGCCGGTCATAGCCGTAGCGCAGCATGATGGGCAACGAGATGAGGCCCATCGAGATCACCGAGGCCGCGACGACGCCGGTGGTGGCCGCGAGCATGGCGCCCACGAGGATGACCGCGATGGCCAGGCCACCGCGGATGGGGCCGAAGAGTTGCCCGATGGTGTCCAGCAGGTCCTCCGCCATGCCGGACCTTTCGAGCACGAGCCCCATGAAGGTGAAGAACGGAATCGCCAGCAGCGTTTCGTTCTGCATGATGCCGAACAGGCGCAGCGGCAGCGCCTGCATCAGCGAAGCCATGCCCGGCACGCCGATCTCGATGCCGATGAGGCCGAACATGAGGCCGCAGGCGGCGAGCGAAAACGCCACCGAGAAGCCCATGAGCAGGAAGACGATGAGGCCGCCGAACATGATCGGGGCCATGTTGGCCAGGAGGAATTCGATCACTTCTTCGCTCCTTCGGCCTCGGCCCGAATCGCTTCTGCCAGCTCCTCTTCAGCCGTCTTCTGCTGATGTTTCTTGGTGGGATCGTCACACAGTCCCATGAGGAACCCGATGCGCTTGATGAGCTCGGAAATCCCTTGCAGGCCCAGCAGAGCGAAACCCAGCGGCACGAGGGCGTACACCGGCCAGCGGATCAGCCCGCCGGCGTTGGACGACATCTCGCCGCTTTCGAAGGCCCTGACCACCAGGGGGAACACCAGGTCGATGGTGATGACCACGAACGGCATGAGGAAGGCCACGATGCCGAAGATCTCCACCTTGATCTGCGTGCGCTTGGAGAACCGGTGCAGGATCACGTCGATCTTCACGTGTTCCTGGCGCAGCAGCGTGTAGCCGGCGGCCAGCAGGAACACCGCGGCGAACAGGTACCACTGGATTTCGAGGAAGGCGTTCGAGCTGGTGTTGAAGGCCTTGCGTACCACGGCATTGACTGCGCTGATGAGCACCGCGGCCAACACGAGCCAGGACACCCATCGGCCGACCAGCTCATTGAGCCTGTCGATCAGCCGCGAGAGATTGAGGAGGGCGGACACGTCGTCTCCGTTATCGTTGGTTGAGAGAAAAGACGCCGACACGCACGGGCGCCGACGACGCTGCTCGAGCCTCTGGCAGGCGCTGGCATTCTAGGAAACGACAACGCGGCCCAGGGTGGTCTTTCCCTGATGGTTCGGCAGACGTCGGGACTCTAGGCGGCGGCGCTGAATCGCCGCTGAATGTGCTGCGGCCCAGGCATACGGGTCTACCCGCATGCCTGGGCCGTACGTGAGGTGTCTCAGCGGTTGGCGACGGCTGCGTTGTACAGCTTGGTGCTGCGCGCGCCGCTGCGGCAGAAGGCGAGCACCGGGTGCGGCAGCTCCGCGAGCAGCCGGGCGAAGGCGGCGATCTCTTCAGGCGACTGGTAGGCGCCGCTCACCGGCAGGTGGCGGTACTCGAGCCCCGCGGCGCGTGCAGCGGCTTCGATCTGCGCGCTGGTGGGCTGGTTGGGGCCGCCTTCGAAGTCGGGGCGGTTGTTGACCACGCTGCGAAAGCCCGCGCGAGCGGCCTCGGCCATGGCGGCCGGTTCCAGCTGCGGGGCCACGCACACGTCCGGTGCGATCTGGGTGAGGGGCAGGGAGGCGCTCATGGGCCGAGAGCTTAATCGCTTACTTCGACAAGGCCTGCTTCACGGCGGCAGACACCTGCCCCATGTCGGCCTGGCCGGCCAGGCGCTGCTTGGCCAGGCCCATCACCTTGCCCATGTCGCCCGGGCCGGCAGCGCCCACCTCGGCCACGATCCGGGCCACTTCGGCGGCGATCGCATCGGCGCCCAGGCGGGCCGGCAGGTAGGCCTCCAGCACGGAAAGCTCGGCGGTTTCCTTGTCGGCGAGATCGGTGCGGCCGGCCTGCGTGAACTGGGCGATCGAGTCCTTGCGCTGCTTGATCAGCTTGTCGACGATGCCGATCACGGCCGTGTCGTCCAGTTCGACGCGTTCGTCGACTTCCTTCTGCTTCATGGCCGCCAGCAGCATGCGGATGGTCGACAGGCGTTCCGCTTCCTTGGCGCGCATCGCGGCCTTCATGTCTTCGGTGATCTTGTCCTTCAGGCTCATCTTTCTTTCCTCCAGAAATGCACAAGCCCGCAGCGGCGTCCCGTGCGGGCTTGTTCTTGACCGTTGCGACCGCCGCCTGACAACGGGCCGGCGATCAGCGAAATCAGTACAGCTTCTTCGGCAGCTGCATGCTGCGGACGCGCTTGAAGTGGCGCTTCACGGCGGCGGCCTTCTTGCGCTTGCGCTCGGCGGTCGGCTTTTCGTAGAACTCGCGGGCGCGCAGTTCGGTCAGCAAGCCCAGCTTTTCGATGGTGCGCTTGAAACGGCGCAGGGCCACGTCGAAGGGCTCGTTTTCTTTGACACGAATGGTGGTCATGTAGATCAGGATCCTGGTTTGTTTGCGCTCGGTGTTCGCTGGCAGGTCTTCCGGAAACCCGGCAGAGAATCGACACGCGGGTTGCTAGCAAAGACCGCGATTATAGCCAGCTGCGGCCGGCTTGCAACGCATGACGTTAGTGGTCGCTCACCTGGGCTGTCTCGGCCATGCTGCGGGCGCAGGCGGTGGCACTGGCCCAGGCCCACTGGAAGTTGTAGCCGCCCAGCCAGCCGGTCACGTCGACCACCTCCCCGATGAAGTGCAGGCCCGGCACGCGGCGGCTTTCCAGGCTCTGGGAGCTGAGCTCGCGGGTGTCCACGCCGCCGGCGGTGACTTCGGCCTTCTTCCAGCCTTCGGTGCCGGTGGGCACGAGCGACCAGCGCTGCAGGCTGGCGGCCAGGCTGGCCAGGTCCTTGTCCTTGACCTCCGGCATGGGCCGTTCGGCCAGCGCGCCCAGCGAGGCCGACCAGGCCTCGGCCAGGCGGGCCGGCAGCCAGGCGGCCAGTTCGTTGGCGAGCTTTTTCTTCGAATGCGCCTTGGCGGCGCGCAGCGCCTCATCCAGGTCCTGCCCGGCCGCCAGGTCCAGGGTGATCGCCGTGCCGGGTTTCCAGTAGCTCGAGATCTGCAGGATGCCCGGGCCGCTCAGGCCGCGGTGGGTGAACAGGAGGTCTTCGAGGAACCGGCCGCGCGCCTTGCCTTCGCCGGTGCGCACTTCCACTTCGAGCGACACGCCCGACAACTGGGCGAACGGCGCCCATTGGCCGGCGTCGAAGGTCAGGGGCACCAGCGCAGGGCGGGGCTCGACGACCCGGTGCCCGAACTGCTTCGCCAGCCGGTAGCCCCAGTCGGTGGCGCCGATCTTGGGAATCGACAAGCCGCCGGTGGCCACGACGAGACGGCTCGCCCGCACCGGGCCGTTGGAGGTGTCGAGCTCGAAGCCCTGTGCCGTGGAACGCACGCCGGCCACGCTGCACGGCTGCCAGCGCGTCACGCCGCCGGCCTCGCATTCGCGCACCAGCATGCCGATGATGTCGTCGCTCGATTCGTCGCAGAACAGCTGGCCCTTGTGCTTCTCGTGCCAGGCAATGCGGTGGCGCTGGACCAGCCCGATGAAGTCCCTGGGTGTGTAGCGGGCCAGCGCCGAGCGGCAGAAGGCCGGGTTTTCGGACAGGAAGTTGGCAGGCCCGGCCTCGCGGTTGGTGAAGTTGCAGCGCCCCCCGCCGGAGATGCGGATCTTCTCGGCCAGCTTGTCCGCATGGTCGATGAGCAGCACCGACAGGCCCAGCTGCCCGGCCACCCCCGCACAGAACAGGCCGGCGGCCCCGGCGCCCACGATGGCGACATCGAAACGCTGCGCCATCAGCCCTTCCAGGTGAACGGGAACTTGAGCTGCCTGAAGAAGCCGTTGGGCACGTAGTCGCCCACCACGCCGTACTGCTTGGGCCAATCGCGGTCGGCCTGCACCGCGGTGCCGAACAGGTGGTCGAGGAAGGCGAAGTGCGCCGCGTAGTTCTTGTCGATGGCCTCGTCGTCCTGCGAGTGGTGCCAGTGGTGGAAGT
>CAMLNA010000009.1 GCA_946481025.1 uncultured Rivibacter sp. | reverse complement strand
TCGCCTTCAGGCAAAGTGCCCGGCCTGCCCGCCGGCCTCGACGCGGTGGTCCGCCAGGCGATGGCCAAGTCGCCGCACCAGCGCCATGCCGACGCGGCGTCGTTCGCCGAGGCCCTGCGCCTGGCGCTCGAACCGGCCGCGGACCCGGAGACAACCCTGGCGGCCCCGGCATCGCCGGCCGCGCGCCCCGCCCGCAAGGCCCGTCTCACCCGGCTCGTGCTGGCGTGCGGGCTGGGCCTGGCAGCCGCCGCGGCGGTTGGCGTGGCCCTGTGGCCGCAGGCGACCTCACCCGGGAGCGAACCGGAATGCGCCGTCGAGGCACGCCGCGGCGACGCGCACTGCCAGGTGGTGATGGGCCTGGCCTACCGCTTCGGCAAGGGCGGCGTGCCGAAGGACGAAGCGCAGGCCCTGGACTGGCTGCGCAAGGCCGCCAACCAGGGCGACCGAGCCGGCCAGTACGAGCTGGGCCTGATGCTCCTGCAGGGGCTGGGCGGCCCACCGGCCGATGCCCGCGAGGCCGCACGCTGGTTCCGCAAGTCGGCCGAACAAGGCGAGCCGCGGGCCCAGAACCGCATGGGCCTGGCCCATGAAAACGGCGAAGGCGTGGACCGCAGCGACGCCCGGGCCGCCGAGTGGTACCGCAAGGCGGCCAACCAGGGCTTCGCCTCGTCGCTCAACAACCTGGGCCGTTTGCACCTGCACGGTCGCGGGGTGCCCAAGGACACCGCCCGGGCGGCCGAGCTGCTGGAGCGGGCGGCCGAAAAGGGCGAGGGCAACGCGCGCTACCACCTCGGCTGGATGTACGAGAAGGGCGAAGGCCGGCCGCGCGACGAACGACAGGCCGCACGCCTGTATCGGCAAGCCCTGGCGACGACCTCGATCAGCCACCGCAACCGCGAGGCCGCGAGGGCCTTCCTGGCGGCCAACCCTTCGCTGTAGGGCCACCCCGGCCGGAAGCCAGGGCCTGTCAACCGGTCCTAAAGCGCCCCGCCCACCCCCGCCTCATGCGCCTGCTGGTCGGCGTGGTAGCTGCTGCGCACCATCGCGCCCACGGCCGCATGGGTGAAGCCCATCTTGTAGGCCTCGGTCTCGAACATCTTGAAGGTGTCCGGGTGCACGTAGCGGCGCACCGGCAGGTGGTGGCCGCTGGGTGCCAGGTACTGCCCGATGGTGAGCATGTCGATGTCGTGCGCGCGCATGTCGCGCATGACCTGCAGGATCTCTTCGTCGGTTTCACCCAGGCCGACCATGAGGCCGCTCTTGGTGGGCACGCCGGGGGCGAATTCCTTGAAGCGCTTGAGCAGGTTCAGGCTGAACTGGTAGTCGGAGCCGGGGCGCGCTTCCTTGTAGAGGCGCGGCACGGTTTCGAGGTTGTGGTTCATCACGTCGGGCGGCGCCGCCTTCAGGATGTCGAGCGCACGGTCCATGCGGCCGCGGAAGTCGGGCGTGAGGATCTCGATGCGCGTGTCGGGGCTCGCGGCACGCGTCTGCCGGATGCATTCGACGAAATGCGCCGCGCCGCCGTCACGCAGGTCGTCGCGGTCGACGCTGGTGATCACCACGTACTTGAGCTTGAGCGCGGCGATGGTCTTGGCCAGGTTCAGGGGCTCGTCCTTGTCCAGCGGGTCGGGGCGGCCGTGGCCCACGTCGCAGAACGGGCAGCGGCGCGTGCACTTGTCGCCCATGATCATGAAGGTGGCCGTGCCCTTGCCGAAGCATTCGCCGATGTTCGGGCAGCTCGCCTCTTCGCACACCGTGTGCAGCTTGTGCTCGCGCAGGATGTTCTTGATCTCGTAGAAGCGCGTCGTGGGCGAGCCCGCCTTCACGCGGATCCATTCGGGCTTCTTGAGCGTTTCGGCGGCCACCACCTTGATGGGGATGCGCGCCGTCTTGGCTTGGGCCTTCTGCTTGGCGGTGGCGTCGTAGGCCGTGGCGCTCTGCGCTTCGTGGACGATGTTTTCGGTGGGCACTTGCTGCTGCTCCGGTGAGGCCGCGAAAAGCAGGGCCCCTTGCTGGTTGCGGGCGGGACGGCTCAAGGACTCAGGTATGAGGCCAGCCGGTCGCCCAATTGACGGGCCGCGCTGGGCCAGTCGGTAGAAACCCGAAGTGTAGCCAAGTCGACCGTCTGCAGCCCTACGTAGCCGCACGGATGGATCCTGCCGAAGGGCTCGAGGTCCATGTCCACGTTGAGGGCCACGCCGTGGTAGGTGCGGTGCTGACTGACCTTCACCCCCAGTGCGGCGATCTTGCCCAGCCCGCGGAACGGGTCGCGCGGATCGGCCGGCCCGGCCAGCGCCGCATGCGAGAACGGGTCGTCCAGCCGCACGTAGATGCCCGGCGCCCCCGCCACCCGGTGGCCGCTCACGCCGTGCGACTCCAGCGTCTTGATGACCGCCTGCTCGATGCGGAACACGTATTCCTTCACGTAGATGTGCAGGCGCCGCAGGTCGATGAGCGCATAGGCCACCACCTGCCCCGGGCCGTGGTAGGTGACCTGGCCGCCGCGGTTGGTCTGCACCACCGGCACGCCCTGCGCGTCGATCACGTGCTCGGCCTTGCCGGCCACGCCCTGGGTGTAGACGGGCGGGTGTTCGCACAGCCAGATCTCGTCGGGCGTGTGCTCGTCGCGCGCTTCGGTGAAGGCGCGCATCGCGTCGACGGTGGGCGCGTAGTCCACGCGGCCGAGGGTGCGGACGATCGGGGCGGTCATGCGCGGCATTGTCGGCGAGGGGCCTGCCGTACGCAGCCCGGGGCAGACCGGATGCAGGTGGGTCAGGGGGCACGCCGCGCATCCGAAAGCGCAGGCAGGGCGTACAGGCCGCTTGTGCACGCCGGCCGCGGCCGCCTGCACACCTCGCTCCCCGTCTTCACACAGGAGATCCGCATGAAAGCCCCACGCCCCGGCCCCGGCACCTTGTGCGCCCTGGCCCTCGCCCTGGCCAGCCCGCTGGCCGGCGCCTCCAGCCACCGCGAGGCGCCGTTCATCACCACCGCGCCCAAGGTGGACGGCACCGACTTCTACATGTTCCGCAGCTACGAGCCGGGCCGCACCGACTACGTGACGCTGATCGCCAACTACCAGCCGCTGCAGGACGCCTACGGCGGCCCGAACTACTTCTCGATGGACCCCAACGCGCTGTACGAGATCCACATCGACAACAACGGCGACGCGCGCGAAGACCTCACCTTCCAGTTCCGCTTCAGGAACACGCTGGCCAACAACGGCCGCGGCGTCGAGCTGCCCATCGGCAACCAGATGACGGCCATCCCGCTGGTGCAGGCCGGCACCGTGGCCAACGTGAAGGACGCCAACCTCAACCTGGCCGAAAGCTACAGCGTCACGCTGAAGCGCGGCGACCGGCGCGCGGGCCAAGCCCACCCGGTCACTCATGCGGCCAACGGCAGCGCCAGCTTCGACAAGCCGGTGGACTACATCGGCCGCAAGACGATCGCCAGCTATGCCGAGTACGCAGGCAAGCACGTCTACAACGTCAACATCCCCGGTTGCGGCGCGCCCGGCAAGCTGTTCGTGGGCCAGCGCGCCGACGCGTTCGCGGTGAACCTGGGCACCATCTTCGACCTCGTGAACGCACCGGTGGCGGTGATCACCGACCCGGCCCTCATCGGCGCGGTCCCCAACACCATCGACGGCAAGAACGTCACCACGCTCGCGCTCGAGGTGCACAAGGACTGCCTCACCGCCGGCACCGAGCCGGTGATCGGCGGCTGGACCACCGCCAGCCTGCGCCAGGCCCGCCTGCTCGACGGCACGCCCCAGGCCGGCCACCAGACCACCGAGCGGGTGGGCGGCGCCTGGACGCAGGTGTCGCGCCTGGGCATGCCGCTGGTCAACGAGGTGGTGATCGGCCTGCGCGACAAGGACCGGTTCAACAGCGCCAAGCCCAGGGACGACGGCCAGTTCGCAGGCTACGTCACCCACCCCTCGCTGCCCGGCTTGCTTGAGATCGCGCTGGGCCTGCCCGGCACCGCCCCCACCAACTTCCCGCGCAACGACCTGGTGACCACCTTCCTCACCGGCATCGCGGGCGTCAACCAGCCGAAGAACGTGGTGCCGGCCGAGATGCTGCGGCTGAACACCGCCATCGCGCCGGTCCCTTTCGCGCAGCAGAACCGGCTGGGCATCGTGGGCAACCTGCTTGCCGGCGGCAACGACAACGCGGGCTTCCCGAACGGTCGCCGGCCCAAGGACGACATCGTCGACATCTCGCTGGTGGCGGTGATGGGCGGGTTGTGCGTGGCCAACGGCAGCAACAACGCGCTCGGCTTCGGCAGCGCGTGCAACCCCGCGGCCGTGCCGCTGGGCGGCACCGCCTTCAAGCTGCACGACGCGGTGGACCAGGCCGTGGTGCCGCTGCTGCCCGGCTTCCCTTACCTCAACACGCCCACGCCGGGCAGCCGGTGAGGAGGCCGCGATCATGAAGTTGAAACTTCTGTCCTCGCGCCGGGCATGGGCCGCCGCGAGCGGCGCCGCGGTCGTTGCACTCGGCGGTTGCGGCGGTGGCGGTGGATCGACCGACATCCCGCCGGCACTGGGCGACAGCGTGCCCGAGTCGGCCTCGGCCAGCTGGGCGGCCTATACGCAGTACGCAGCCTCGCTGGCACCCGACGACGACAAGGAGCCGCCCAAGCTCGACAAGGTGTCCACCGCTCCCCCGGCCACCGACAGCGACGAGCCGATGGACCTTTGAGTCCGCCCCAGGGGCCGGCGCCGCGAACCGCCGGCCCCCAGCAGGAAACCGCCATGCATCTGCATCGCCACCGCACCGGCCGGCTGGCCTGTGCCTTCTTCGCCGCCGCGCTGTGGTGCGGCAGCGGCGCCGCCGCGCCCTACACGCCCGCCACCGACGACGAGCTGGTCGAGACGCTGCGCCAGCGCCCGCTCGATGCCGGCGAGCGCCTGAGCCGCGAACTGCGCGCCCAGGCACGCCGCCAGCCGGGCCATCTGCCGGTGGCGCTGCAGCTGGCCCGCGCCGCCATCGAGCGCGCCCGCCGCGACGGCGATCCGCGCGAGCTCGGCCAGGCACAGGCGGCGCTGGCGCCCTGGTGGTCGGTGCCCGACCCGCCACCCGCCGTGCGGCTGCTGCGCGCCACCGTGCTGCAGAGCCGGCATGACTTTGGCGCCGCGCTGGCGGACCTGGACCTGCTGCTCGCCGCGAACGGCACGCCCCTCGAACTGCAGGCCCAGGCCGAGCTCACGCGCGCGGCCGTGCTGCAGGTGCAGGGGCGCTACGCGCTGGCCGCCGGTGGCTGCGAGCGACTGCTGCAGCCGCGCTACCGCGCCCTCGGCGCCGCGGCCGAACTGCCGGCGCGGGTATGCCTGGCCGAGCTGGCCAGCCTGCGCGGCGACACCACCTCCGCCCGCTCGGCGCTGCAACGCCTGGCCGCGCAAGCCGGTGCGCAACAGGCCGGCTGGCTGGCCCTGGTGCGTGCCGAGCTGGCCGAACGCCTGGGCGACTCACGAGAGGCGCAAGCCCTGTACCGGCAGGCGCTGGCCCGGGCCGGCGACGACGCCGACGTCTACACGCTGGCCGCCTGCGCCGACTGGCTGCTCGACCAGGGGCGCGCGCGCGAGGCTGCCTCGCTGCTCGAAGGCCGCGAGCAGGCCGACGCGCTGCTGCTGCGCCTGGCACACGCATGGAAGCTGCTGCAGGACCCGCGCGCACCGGCCGCGTCCGCCGCGTTGCAGCGGCGGTTCGCCGCCACACGCCAACGCGGCGACACGCCTCACCTGCGCGAGGAGGCTTACGCCGCCTTGCGGCTGCAGGGCAACCCGGCACTCGCACTGCAGCTCGCGCTCGACAACTGGGCGCAGCAGAAGGAGCCGGCCGACGCGCGCCTGCTGGCCGAAGCCGCATTCGCCGCCGCCCAGCCCGCGGCCGCAGCGCCGTTGCAGGAGTTCATGCGCGGCACCGGCTACCACGACACGAGGCTGGCAAGGTGGCTGCCGTGAAGGGCCTCGTCTCGACCGGCCGGGTGTTCCGGGTGATCGCGGGGCTGTGCCTGGCGCTTCTTGGCGCCACGGCACAGGCCCACAAGGCCAGCGACAGCTACCTCACGCTGACCTCCACTGCCGTCGCCGGCGAGTACACATTGCGCTGGGACATCGCACTGCGCGACCTCGACCGCGAGCTGGCGCTCGATGCCGATGGCGACGGCCGCCTCAGCTGGGGTGAAGTCCGCCGCCGCTGGAGCGAGATCGAGCAGCTCGCGTGGCCCGCACTGCAGCTGCCGGACTGCACGCCCGCGGCGGCGCCGGCGCCTCCCGCGCTCGACACCCACAGCGACGGCCGCTACGTGGTGCTGTCACGCCGGCTGGCCTGCCCGGCGGGCATCGGCCCGAAGCGGGTGGACTACCGCCTGTTCGCCGACAGCGACGCGACGCACCGCGGCATCCTGCGGATCGCCACCGCCGGCGACGGGCAGGCGCTGGTGCTGGTGCCGGGCGCCGGGCCGCGCGAGCTGGCGCCTGCAGCCGACCGCACACCGCTGCACACCCTGGCCGAGTTCATCGGCCAGGGCCTGTGGCACATCGCCATCGGGGCGGACCATGTGCTGTTCCTGCTGTCGCTGCTCGTGGCGGCCGTGCTGGCGCGCGAGCCGCATGCCTGGGCGCCGGCCCCGGGCCTGAAGCCGGTGCTGTGGGACGTGCTGCGCGTGGTCACCGCCTTCACCCTGGCGCACTCGGTGACGCTGGCGCTGGCGGTGCTGGACGTGTGGGACCCGCCGTCGCGCTGGGTCGAATCGCTCATCGCGGCGAGCGTGCTGCTGGCCGCGCTCAACAACCTGCGGCCGGTGGTGTTCCGCGGGCGCTGGGCCCTGACCTTCGCCTTCGGCCTCGTGCACGGCTTCGGCTTCGCCGGCGCGCTGAAGGACCTCGGCCTGGGCAGCGGCTCGCTCTTCTGGCCCCTCTTCGGCTTCAACCTCGGCGTGGAGCTCGGGCAGCTGTTCATCGTGGCCCTCTTCATGCCGCTGGCCTGGGCACTGCGTGCCACCGCCTTCTACCGGCGGGCCGTCGTCTGCGGCGGCTCGCTGGCGATCGCGCTGCTGTCGCTGCTGTGGCTGGCCGAGCGCATGTTCGACCTGGAGCTGCTGGGGTTCGCCTGATCTGTTCGCCGGGGGCTGCCGGGGGGGCATGCCCCTGCGTCGACACGCATTTCGGCGCACCGATTGCGCACCACGACAGAGCATCACACAGGTTTCCTGCGCCACAACCGCAAAGCGCGCGCCAACTCGCCGGAAAGTTGCAAGGCCTGACTCCTACAGTCTTGACGCAGCGCAAACCTCTCACGAATCCCTTCGCATGATTTCCGCCCCCCTCGCCGACGCCGCCCTCGACCAGCTGTTCCTGCAGGCGCGCACCTTCACCACCTGGCAGGACAAGCCGGTGCCCACCGCGCTGCTGCAGCGCCTGTACCAGCTCATGAGCATGGGGCCGACCTCGGCCAACTGCTGCCCGGCACGCATCGTGTTCGTGGCGAGCGCGCAGGAAAAGGAGCGGCTGCTGCCGGCGCTCGACGAAGGCAACCGCGACAAGACGCGCAATGCGCCCATCACCGCCGTGATCGGATACGACCTGGCTTTCGCGGACCACCTGCCGCAGCTCTTCGCGCATGCGCCCGATGCGAAGACCTGGTTCGCCGATGCGGAGGTGGCGCGCAACACGGCTTTCCGCAACGGCAGCCTGCAAGGCGGCTACTTCATCCTCGCCGCACGGGCCTTGGGGCTGGACTGCGGCCCGATGTCCGGCTTCGACGCCGCCAAGGTCGACGCGCTCTGCTTCGCCGGCACTTCGGTGAAGACCAACTTCATCTGCAACCTCGGCTATGGCGATGCCCGCGGCCTGTTCCCGCGTGGCCCGCGCCTGCCGTTCGACGCGGTTTGCCGCCTCGTGTGAAGGAGCCGCCGATGACCGTGTCCGTCACTCCGCTCAACGCGGAACAGCGCAGCCAGCTGTTCGCGCAGCTGCCCGGCTGGAACTTGCACCCGTCGCGTGACGCGATCTGCAAGAGCTTCACCTTCGCCGACTTCAACGCCGCGTGGGGCTTCATGAACCGCGTGGCGCTCGAAGCCGAGCGCATGAACCACCACCCTGAGTGGAGCAACGTCTGGAACCGCGTCGAGATCGTGCTCACCACGCACGACGCGGGCGGCCTGTCGATGCTCGACGTGCGGCTGGCCGGCCACATCGACCGCTTCGCCGCGGCCTGCCCGCCCTGACCGCACCAGCCCTCCACTCCGCAGTACGACACCATGTTCCAGCACATTCCCGCATTCCCCGGCGATCCGATCCTGAGCCTCAACGAGGACTTCCAGCAGGACCCGCGCGCCGGCAAGGTCAACCTCGGCATCGGCATCTACTTCGATGACGCCGGCCGCCTGCCCGTGATGGCCGCGGTGCGCGACGCGGAGGAGGTCCTCGCCCGCGACATCGGCCCGCGCCCCTATCTGCCGATGGAAGGCGCCGCCGACTACCGCGCCGCGGTGCAACAGCTCGTCTTCGGCAGCCGCAGCGAAGCCGTGCGCAACGGCCGCATCGCCACGCTGCAGACGCCCGGCGGCTCGGGTGCGCTGCGCGTGGGCAGCGACTTCCTGAAGACCTACTTCAGCGACTCGCAGGTGTGGATCAGCGACCCGAGCTGGGACAACCACCGCGCCATCTTCGAAGGCTCCGGCTTCACGGTGAAGGCCTACCCCTACTACGACGCGGCCACCGGCGGTGTGCGCTTCGATGCAATGCTGGGCACCATCGGCGCGCTGCCCGCGCGCAGCATCGTGCTGCTGCACGCCTGCTGCCACAACCCCACCGGCGTGGACTTGACCCACGCGCAGTGGGCCGAGCTCGTGGCGGTGCTTCAAGAACGCCAGCTCGTGCCCTTCGTGGACATGGCCTACCAGGGCTTCGGCGAAGGGCTCGAAGAAGACACTTTCGCGATCCGCGCGATGGCCGCTGCCGGCCTGCGCTTTTTCGTGGCCAGCTCGTTCTCGAAGAACTTCTCGCTCTATGGCGAACGCTGTGGAGCCCTCAGCCTGGTGTGTGCCGACGAGGCCGAGGCGCAGCGCCTGCTGGGGCAGCTCAAGTCCGCCGTGCGCCGCAACTACTCGAACCCGCCGACCTATGGCGCCCGCGTGGTGGCCGCCGTGCTGCGCACGCCCGCGCTGCGGGAGCGTTGGCAAGAGGAGCTGCAAGGCATGCGCGCGCGAATCCACGCGATGAGAGGGCAGTTGCGCGCCGGCCTCGAAGCCCGGCTGCCGGGCCGCGACTTCAGCGGCTTCACGCGCCAGCGCGGCATGTTCAGCTACACGGGGCTGGCGCCGCAGCAGGTGCAGCGCCTGCGCGAAGCGCATGGCGTGTACCTCGTGGGCTCCGGGCGCATGTGTGTCGCTGGCCTGAGCGTGCGCAACGTCGATGCCGTGGCCACCGCCATGGCCGAAGTGCTGGCGTAGGGCTTCGGCCCGACGCCAGCCAACGCCATCCGGAGCATCACGTGACCCACGCATCGCCTCCCGTTGCAAGCACCGAGGCGCAGCGCGCGCCAAGGCCTCCATGGACGAGCCGGCACGACCTTGCGAAGGTGCCCTATCGCTTCGAGGACCGCATCGTGTGGAAAGCACTGCACGCGCGACAGACAAGGGTGCTCGAGCGGTGGGGCTGCAGCGACTACATGAAGGGGATGTGGGTCCTGGGCATCCACAGCGAGGAGTTCCCCGACCTCACGCACCTCAACGCCCGCCTTCAGGCGGCCACCTGCTGGGAGCTCCTCGTGCAGCACGAGGCTCTCGACCCGCTGAAGTACTTTTCGCACCTGGCGCGCCGCAGGTTTCCGGTGCGCTCGACCGTCGCAGGCAGCGGTTGCGCGCCGGGCCGCAGCACCGGCACCGACCTCTTCCACCACCTGTTCGGCCACGTGCCGATGCTGGCGCAGCCGGTGTTTGCCGACTACCTGCAGATGCTGGGCCAGGCCGCCTGCGCGGCCGGTGCCGCGGCGCTGCCGTTGTACCTGCAGCACTACGAGCGCACCGCCGACCGCGGCCTCATTCGCACGCCCCGCGGGCTGCGCATGTACGGCGCCAGCCTGGTGTGCGAAGCGACCGGCGAACTCGCCGGCCCGGCCAACGGCTTCTTCGTGCACGGCGGCGGCCACGTCAGGCTCGAGGACTGTTGCACCATCGACTCGTTCGAGCAGCTCATCACCACGCTGCCTCGCACCGCGCCGGCGACCGACTCGCCGATCGGCACGGCTGCGACGGGCACTCGACGGCTGCGGCGGTCCTTGCGCTGAGCGGCGCGCTTCAGCCAGGCAAGCAGGCGGTATCGGCCGTCAGAGGACGACCTTCACCATCGGGTGCGTGGTCAGCGTGCGGTACAGCTCGTCGAGCTGCTCGCGGCTGGTGGCCGTGATGGTGATGGTGACGCCGAGGTAGTTGTTGCCCTTGCTCGGGCGCACCTCGACGCTGGCCGCGTCGAAGCCCGGGTCGAACTGCTGCGCGAGCCGGGTGATCGCCTCGACGAACCCTTCGACGTTGGCGCCCATCACCTTGATGGGGAACTGCGACGGGTACTCGATGAGCGACTTCTCGGGCGGGATGTAGGAATTCATAGGGACTGCTCTGCCTTGGCACGCTGGTACGCCGCGTACAACCGGGCATAGATGGGGCCGGGCTTGCCTTTTCCAGCCCCATGGCCCACCGGGTCGCCGTCGAGCGTGGTCACGGCGAGCACCTCCTTGGTGGCCGAGCTCAGCAGCACCTCGTCAGCGGCGAGCAGCTCGGTTTCGGTGATCGGGCGCAGGTTGAAGGCAATGCCCTCTTCCTCGCAGAGCTCCTCGAGCAGCTCGACGCGGATGCCTTCGAGCACGTGCTCGCTCTTGGGCGGCCCGAGCAGCGCGCCTTCATGCACGATCCAGACGTTGGACGACGAGGCCTCGGTGAGGTAATTGATGCCGTTGGCGCCGGCGCGCAGCATGATCGTCTCGGCAGCCCCGCGGTCGGCCGAGATCTGCCGCGCCAGCACGTTGCCCAGCAGCGAGGTGGTCTTGATGTCGCAGCGCTCCCAGCGGAAGTCGCGCGCCGTCACGCAGGCCACGCCCTGATGACGCTGTTCGGCCGACACCGGCTTCATCGCGTTGGTCATCGCGAAGACGGTGGGCTCGAGATCCCTGGGCATGACGTGGTCGCGCAGGGCGATGCCCCGCGTCACCTGCAGATAGACCATCTGGTCGTCGGCGCCGAATCGCTCGGCATGACGCACCACCAGCTCGCGCAGCACCGCCAGCCACTCGGCCTGCGAATGCGGGTTGGGCATGCGCAGCTTCTCGAGGCTGCGGTCCAGGCGCGCCATGTGCTCGTTGAAGCGGAACAGCCGCCGGCCGTACGCGGGCACCACTTCGTAGACGCCGTCGCCGAAGATGAACCCGCGATCGAGCACCGACACGCGCGCCTCGCGCAGCGGCGTGTATTCGCCGTTGAGGTAGCACAGGCTGTCGGGCACGGAGGCAGGCATGCTTTGCATGGCCCGCAGCGTACTCCTGTCGACTTCCGGCGTCATGCCCTCGTGACTACTTGATCCAAAGGCGCAGGGCGTCCCACATGCGGCCGAAGAAGCCGGCCTGCTCCACCGGCTCCAGCACCACCAGCGGCAGCTCGGCCACGGTCGTGGTGCCCGAGGTCACCTTGATCGTGCCCACGCGCTGGCCCTTGGCCAGCGGCGCCACCAGCGGGTCGGTGCGCTGGATTTCGGTCTTGAGCTTGTTGCCTTCGCCGCGCGGCACCGTGACCAGCAGCCCGCCGGAGGCCCCCAGCTTGGCCAGCTTGGACGCGCCCTTCCAGACCTCGGGCGTCACGATCGGCTGGCCGTCGCCGAACAGCTTCACGGTGTCGAAGGCGCTGAAGCCCCAGTTCAGCAGCTTCTGGCTTTCATTGGCGCGCGCCTCCATCGAGGCAGCGCCCAGCACCACCGTGACCAGCCGGCGCGGGCCGTTGGGGAAGTCGCGCTTGGCGGTGGCGATGAGGCAGTAGCCGGCAGCGTCGGTGTAGCCGGTCTTCAGGCCGTCGACCGTGGGGTCGCGGTAGAGCAGCAGGTTGCGGTTGGGCTGCTTGATCTTGTTGAAGGTGAAGTCCTTCATCGCGTAGTAGTGCACGTCCTGCGGAAAGTCCTGCAGCAGGCGCGTGGCGATGACACCCAGCTCGCGGGCGGTGCTGGTGTGGCCGGGAGCGGTGAGCCCTTCGGGGTTCTTGAAGGCGGTGGACTTGAGGCCGAAGGCCTGGGCCTGACGGTTCATCATGTCGACGAAGGTTTCGACCGAACCGCCCACGCCTTCGGCAAGGGCCACCGTGGCGTCGTTGCCGCTCTGCACGATCATGCCCTTGATGAGGTCCCCGACCTTCACGCGGGTGTTGACGTTGATGAAGGTGCGCGACGCGCCGGTCATGCCGGTGCGCCAGGCGCGTTGCGACACCGGCAGTTCCTGGTCGATCGCGAGCTTCTTGTCCTTGAGCGCCTGGAACACCAGGTAGGCCGTCATGAGCTTGGTGAGCGACGCCGGCTCGGTGGGCACGTCGGCGTCCTTGGCGGCCAGCACCTGGTTGCTCGTGGTGTCGAACAGCAGGTACGAACGCGCGGCGATCTCGGGCGGTTGCAGCGCCTGGGCTTGCGCAGCGCCGAAGGCCAGGGCCAGTAGCAGGGCGAAGAGTTGTTTCATCAAGACTGTGAGAGCAAGAAGGAAAGGAGCCCGTGCGGCTAGCGCCATGCCCGCAGCACGATGTTCTTGAGCAGGGTGAGCTGGCCATGGAAGAAGTGGCCCACCCCGGGTACCACCACGACCGGCAGCGACTGCGGCCGGGCCCAGTCGAGGGAGGCTTGCAGCGGCACCACGTCGTCGGCCTCGCCGTGGATCAGCACCGTGTCTTCAGGCACGGGCGGCACCGCAAAGTTCCGCGTCGACGGCGCCACCAGCAAAAGCCGCTGCGGCTTGGCGCCTTCGGGCAGGCGGTGGGCCGCGTTGGCTGCGATGTGGCCGCCGAACGAAAAGCCCGCCAGCGCCAGCGGCAGGCCAGCGCTGCCCTCGAGGGCGCGCGCGCCGGCCACGGCAGCGAGTGCGTCGTCGATTTCGCCGCGGCCTTCGTCCCAGGCGCCGGCGGAGCCGCCAACGCCGCGGTAGTTGAAGCGCAGCGTGCGCCAGCCCAGCTGCAGGCAGGCGCGGGCGATGGTCTGCACCACCTTGTTGTCCATCGTGCCGCCATGCTGCGGATGCGGGTGGCACACGACCGCGAGGCCGGCAGGCGGCCCGGCCGGTTCATCGAGCGCGCACTCCAGAGGGCCGGCCGGCCCGGGCAACGACAGGCGCTGGGTCTGTGAATTCATGGCGATCGAGCGTCAGCGGCCGACGTCGGGCGGCAGCAGGAGGCGCTCGACCACGCGGCCGTTCTTCAGGTGCGACTCGACGATCTCGTCGATGTCGGCCTTGTCCACGAAGGTGTACCAGACGGCCTCCGGATACACGACGGCCACCGGCCCGCCGGCACAGCGGTCGAGGCAGCCGGCCTTGTTGACCCGCACCTTGCCGGGCCCGGCCAGCTTCTCGGCCTTCACGCGAGCCTTGCAGTGGTCGAAGCCGCCTTGCGCGTCGTGGTCTGCACAGGCCGCTTCGCCATCGCGCTTGTTGAGGCAGAAGAAGATGTGGCGCTCGTAGTAGCTCATCGCGCGATTCTAGGTCTCGCGCCTGGCGGCAACCCGCCCCAGCAGATAGGCCAGCGCCCCATAAGGCCACAGCCAGCCGACCCATTGCGCGAGCCCGTGGAAACGGATGAAGCGGCCCTGCTCCCACGCCTGCAGGCTTTCAGCGAAATACGGGTCGGCCGGGGCCTGGTTCACCATGGCCAGCAAGGCGGTGATCGCCATCAGGCCCAGGCCGGCCGCGCCGCGGCGCGGCAGCCAGGCGAGCGGTGCCGCGAGCAGCAAGGCCAGCACGATGCCGGGCATCACCGGCGTGGTCACCCAGGTGAGCGCGTGTTCGGGCCCGAAGTTGAGCGCGGTCGACAAGGTGGTGGCGCCAAAACCCAGCAGCGCCGCTCCGGCCAGCAGGCCGAGCCGGCGCCAGCCGGGGTGCGCGACGCTGTAGGCCACCCACACCGGCGCCAGCAGGCCCAGCGCGATGGCCATCACTTCACCACCCGGCGACAGCGGCACCCACAGCTGGTCGGCCGGCGCCTCGATCCAGCCTTCGAGCGGCGTGCCCAGCAGCCACTCGGCCAGCGCCGCATTGACGCGCGGCAGCACCTGGCCGAGCCCGAGCGGCAGCGACGGTGGGAACAACAAACCCACCGGCCACAGCAGCAGCAGCGCCAGCGCCGAACCGCTGCCGCGCGCATGGAACCAGCGCTCGCGCACCGCCTCCCAGCGCTGCACCCAGCCCAGCGCACGTGCCGCCACGGCAAGCGCCGCGCCCAGCAGGGTCCCTGCGGTGTTGAGCCCGAGGTCGGCGATCGACGGCACGCGTGCCGGCAGGAGGTTCTGCAGCAGCTCCATGGTCCACGACAGCAGCGCGCCGGCAGCCGCCGCAGCCGCGAAGGCTCGCCACGGGGAGGCCCCTTCGCGCAGCTGCGCCACGCACAGCAGGGCCCCGAGCGGCACATAGGCCATCAGGTTCGCCATCAGGTCGAACAGGGTCCAGTAGGTCGACCAAGGCGGAAGCAGCAGCCGCGCGAGCGGCACGGCCGGCAGGCGCCAGCCCGTGAACGGGTGCAGGCTCGCATAGACCGTGAGCCCGACCATGGCCGCGGCCAGGAGCCATGCTGAGCTGCGATGCCGCATGAGGACGGCTAGAACGGCTTGACCACCACCAGCACCACGATGGCCGCGAACAACAGCACCGAGCTCTCGTTGAACACCCGGTACCAGCGCTCGCTGCGCCGGCTGGCCATCTGCTCGAACTCGCGCAGCAGCTTGCGACACATGTGGTGGTAGCCCACCACGCCCAGCACCAGCAGCAGCTTCGCGTGCAGCCAGCCGTTGCCCGATCCGCGGCCGATGCCATAGCCCAGCCACAGCCACAGCCCGAGCAGCAAGGCCGGAATCATCAGCAGGCTCGTGAAGCGATAGAGCTTGCGCGCCATCAGCAGCAGCCGCTCACGCTCGGCGTGGCTGTCGTTCGGTACCAGGGCGAGGTTCACGAAGAACCGTGGCAGGTAAAACAGGCCGGCGAACCAGCTCGCCACGAACACGATGTGAAAGGCTTTGATCCAGAGCATCGGCGGATTATGGCGAGCGCCCGTGCGAAACCGCACAGCCCAAGGCGGCTGCGCGAACCGTTCGGGCAAAGAAAAAGCCCCGGTCATGGACCGGGGCCGCAAAGCCTTATCGCTGTCATCACGGTAAGGCACCTGCTCAGGGAGGAAAAGCAGGGGATGAAACGCCTTGCGACGTATCATCCGGCGCGAAGTTTAGCAGCGAATGACGGAAATGTGTCCGCATGGAATCTCCTCCCATTCGTGCCAAATTTCCAGTTTTCTTGAGCTGCCTCAACGAATTAGCGCCTCTGGCTTGAATTCATGAAATCGACCGTGCGCCCGATCCCGGGGTTTCCGTTGCACCGCCCGCGGCGCCTGCGCCGCGACGCCTTCACCCGAGCCCTGGTGCGCGAGCACGATCTGTCGCCATCGGACTTCATTTACCCGTGTTTTGTGGTGGACGGCACCGGTCAAGCGCAGGACGTGCCTTCCATGCCGGGTGTTCAGCGGCTCAGCCTCGATCGCCTGTATCCGGTGGCGGAGCAGTGCCTGGAGCTGGGCGTGCCGGTGCTGGCACTGTTTCCGGTAATCGCACAAACATTGAAGACGCCTGACGGCCGCGAGGCCTGCAACCCGGACGGCCTGGTGCCGCGGGTGGTGCGGGCGCTCAAGGAGAGGTTTCCCGAGCTGGGCCTGCTGACCGACGTGGCCCTCGACCCCTTCACCAGCCACGGGCAGGACGGGCTGCTCGATGCCGCCGGCTACATCCTGAACGACGAGACGGTCGAGGTGCTGGCGCGCCAGGCGCTGGTGCAGGCCGAAGCCGGTGTCGACATCGTGGCGCCCAGCGACATGATGGACGGCCGCATCGGGACGATCCGGCAGGCGCTCGAGGAACGGAAGTTCGTCAACACGCGGATCATGGCCTACAGCGCCAAGTACGCCTCGGCCTTCTACGGCCCCTTCCGCGACGCGGTCGGCTCGGCCGGCAACCTGGGCAAGGCCGACAAGAAGGTCTACCAGATGGACCCGGGCAACAGCGACGAGGCGCTGCGCGAGGTGGCGCTGGACATCGCCGAGGGTGCCGACATGGTGATGGTCAAGCCCGGCATGCCGTATCTGGACATCGTGCGCCGCGTGAAGGACGAATTCCGCGTGCCGACCTTCGCCTACCAAGTGAGCGGCGAGTACGCGATGCTCAAGGCGGCGGCGGCCAACGGCTGGCTCGACCACGATGCCGTGATGATGGAGTCGCTGCTGGCCTTCAAGCGCGCCGGCGCCGACGGTGTGCTGACCTATTTCGCGCTCGACGCCGCCCGCCAGCTCAAGAAGGCAGGCCGCTGATGCGCCTGCTGCTGGTCTGCAGCGACGGCGCACAAGTACTCGACGAGTTGCCGCAGAGGCTGCCGGAGCGCGGCTTCCTGTGGATCAGCAGCGCGCGCCATGAGTTCGAGGTTCAGGCCGGCGAACTGCAGGGGGCGCTGCAGCGCCTTGCCGGCGGCCAGCTGGTCGACCTGCACATTTCCGATCTGCTCAACAACCAGCTGCCCTCCCACTACGACTACACCTCGTGGTACGACATGCTCGTGTTCCGCCGGCTCGCCGCGGGCGCCCGCAGCGGCGAGTCGATCGCCGACAACGAACAGGGCACCCTCGGCGGCGCGAGCCAGGCGTTGGCTTCCATCGACACCAGTCCGGTCGGCTTCGCGGTATTCGATCGGGTGCTGCTGACGGCACACCCCGCCGACTGCCAGGTGCGCGAGTTTTTCTTCACGCGGCTCCAGCAGATGGCGCAGGTGCCCGATCTCCAGCGCACCGACGGGCGCACCGCGACGCGACTGCCCAGCAGCCCGGCCGACCTGATGCTGCGCATGGTCAACCACATCGTCGACGGCTACCTCGATCTGCGCCGCCTGCTGACGCGCCAGCTGACGTATCTGCAGAACCAGCTGTTCCATCCGCGGGGGCAATTCCGCAGTTGGCAGATCCTGCTGGACTCGCGCAATGCGCTGCATCTGCTCGAAGACATCTGCGAAGACCAGCGCGGTGCGGTGCAGGAGTGGATTGACGCGATGGCCGAATGGCCGCCCGAGGCAACGCCCGCCGCTGCGCGTGAACGGGAGCTGCTGCGCGTGCGCTCGCGCGACGTGCTGGAGCACATCGAACGCGTGCTGGGCCATGTGCGCCGGCTGGAATCGTCGGCGGAGACGGCCGTGCAGATGCACTTCTCGGCACAGAGCCACCGCGCCGGCGACATCATGCGCACGCTCACCGTGCTCACCGCGATCTTCCTGCCGCTGAACCTGATCACCGGCATCTTCGGCATGAATTTCGATGCACTGCCCTTGATCCACAGCGCCACCGGTGTGTGGATCGCGCTGGGCCTGATGCTCGCGGTCGGCGCCGGGCTCGGCATCTTCTTCTGGCGCAAGCGCTACCTCGGCACACACCATTGACCGATGAGCGGCTTCACCCCGCGCCATGCCGTCATCCTCGTCCTGCTCACGTTGAGCTGGGGCCTGAACTGGCCGGTCATGAAGCTCGGCGTTTCGCACTTTCCGCCGCTGTCGTTTCGCGCGCTGTCGATGTGGCTGGGCCTGCCGCTGCTGGGCCTGGCCCTGCTCGCGCTGCGGGTGCCGTTCGGCATTCCTCGCACGCAGTGGCGGGAACTGGCGAGCCTCACCTTCAGCAACATGCTGGTGTGGCACGTCGTCGCCATCCTCGCGGTGCAGGCGCTGTCGTCGGGGCGGGCCGCGATCCTCGGCTACACGATGCCCATCTTTTCAGCGCTGTGGGGCCGGGCGCTGTTCGGCCAGCGGCTGGCGCCGCGCCAGCTGGCGGGCGTGGCCGCCGCGACCCTGGGGGTCGCGCTGCTGCTGTGGCACGAGGCAGCTTCGATGGCCGGCCGGCCCTGGGGCGCCATCGGCATGCTGCTGGCCGCCGCCACCTGGGCCTACGGCACCCAGCGCCTGCGAGGCACTGCCATCACGGCGCCCACGCTGGCCATCGCGTTCTGGATGACGGCCGCGACGAGCCTGCTGATGACGGCGCTGGCCGTGGCTTTCGAGCGCGAGCGCTGGCACGCCCCCGACAGCGAAGCCTGGTTCGCAATCGGCTACAACGCCGTGCTGATCTTCGGCTTCGCGCACGCGGCTTGGTTCTTCCTGGCCCGCACGCTGCCCCCGGTGGCGTCGACGCTCAGCGTGATGTTCATCCCCGTGCTCGGCACCTTCAGCGGCGCGTGGTGGCTGGACGAGACGCTGCATTGGCAGGACTGGGCAGCAATGGGCCTGATGGTGGCGGCCATCGCCAGCGTGCTGTGGCCCAGGCGAAGCTGACGCTCAGCCCGTCCGGTCCCACCCCGGCGGGACGACGAAACCGCGCTCGCCCGAAGGCTCGTGCCACACCATTTGTGCGCTGGGCCATGACTTGGCACCTCGCGGCGGCGGCAAGGCCCACTGCTGGTCGATGGCCGCCAGCAGCACGTCGCGATGGAGGCCGGGGCCCGGCGCAGCGGCCTCCATCCAGTGAGCCCGCGAGACCAGCCGGTAAGGCCCGGGCGGCAACTCACGTGCATGCTCGCGGGCGATCCACCAGCCCCGGCCGTGCCCGGCCGCCAGTTCGGCACACAGCGGCACCGGCGCCCCGTGCCGGTAGAACATCCAGCCGCGCGTGTAGGCCGCAGGAGTCCAGGATCGTTGGTCGTGCGGGGCCGGCGCGGCATGCGCGAGCTGCCGGCTAAACAGCTTGTGCAGCTTGGTGCTCAGCACCTCCACACGGTCCGGCCCCACGAACTCCCCGGCCGCCGCCAAGGGGCCGCGCGCCGTGCACAGGAAGAACTTCACCGCCAGCTCCCAGTGCCAGCCGATGCCGTGTTCGTCTTCGAGCAGGAAGTCGATCTCGCCCCGCGTGGTGCGATCGTCGCCGGGCGCCGTGGCCTGCCGCAGCGGCAGGTTGGCGGCCACCAGACGGTGCGTCGGCCCGAACCGCAGGAAGAATTCCAGCAGCCGCTCGGCACGCCGCCCGAGCCGCAGCGGCCCGCCATGGGCCGGACTGGCGGCGTCGATGTGCGCCGCCAGCGGCGTGGTGTCTCGTGCGAGGCCATCCAGCCAGCGCTCGATGGCCTCGCGCTGCTCGGGGCTGAACTGCTGGATGCGGGCGCCGCCGGTGCCTGCGGCGGCGGCCGACAGCAGCGGCGGCGACAGCAGCAGCCAGCGCAGTTCGCCCAGGGCGCGCGCGCCTGCGTGCGCCGGGTTCGCGTCACTCACGGGCTGCGATGCACGGCCGCCAGCCTCGCGCTGCCGTGCGCTGCCGCCCACGACTCGAGTCCGGCCGCGCTGAGCGGCGGGCTGATGAGGTCGCCTTGGAGTTCGTCGCAGCCTTCGTCGGCCAGGAAACGCCGCTGCGCGGGCGTTTCCACACCTTCGGCGATGACCGAGATGCCCAGCCCCTTGGCCATCTGCACCACGGCACGCGCGATGGCCGCGGAGCCGCGCTCCTGCGGCAGGCCATTGACAAAGGAGCGGTCGATCTTCATGCGGTCGATCGGCAGGTCCTTCAGGTGGGCCAGCGACGAGTAGCCGGTGCCGAAGTCGTCGACCGAGATGCGGATGCCCATGGCCTTGAGCTGGTGCAGCACCTGGCGCACCGAACCCACGTCGTCCATCAGCATGCGTTCGGTGAGCTCGAGCTCGAGCCAGGCACCGGGGATCTTTTCCTCGCGCAGCACCTGCTCGATCACTTCGAGGAAATTGCTGGCGTGGAACTGCATGCTCGACAGGTTGACCGCCATCGGCACCTCCGCCAGCCCCATGGAGCGCCAGCGCTTGGCGCACCGCGCGGCCGCACGCAGCACCCACTGGCCGATGGGCAGCATGAGGCGGCGCTGCTCGGCCAGCGGGATGAAGGCGTCGGGCCAGAGCAGGCCGCGCTCGGGGTGGTTCCAGCGGATCAGTGCCTCCACGCCGGCGAACACGCCGTCCGTCGCGCGCACCTGCGGCTGGAAATGCAGCAGGAACTCGTTGCGCTCGATGGCCAGCGCGAGCTGGCTTTCCATGACCAGCGCCGCATACGCCGCGCTGGCGGTGGCCGGGTCGAAGAACTGGTAGTTGGCCCGCCCGCGCGACTTGGCCAGGTACATCGCGGTGTCGGCATGCTTGATGAGGTCGGAGGGCGATTCGCCGTCGTGCGGGAACATCGCGATGCCCACCGAAGGCGTGACGGAGATCGCGCGGCCGTCGGCGTCGACCGGCACCTCGATGGCGGTGAGCAGCTTGACGGCCACCTCGGCCACGTCGCTGCGATGCGTGACGCCGGGCAGCAGCACCATGAATTCGTCGCCGCCGAAGCGCGCCACCAGGTCGGTCGTTCGCAGGCAGGCCGAGATGCGCGCCGCCACCGTCTGCAGCAGCGCATCGCCCACCAGGTGTCCCAGCGAGTCGTTCACTCGCTTGAAGTGGTCGAGGTCGATGAACAGCAGCGCCATCTGCGTGGCGCCGTTGTGCGCCAGCGAGATCTGGTGGCCCAGCTGCTCCATGAAGTACATGCGGTTGGGCAGGCCGGTGAGCGCGTCGTGGTGCGCGAGGTGCTGGATGCGCGCCTGCGCCGCATGACGGTCTCGCAGGTCGCGCACCACCGCCATGCGCAGGCGCTCGTCGCCGAACGACATGGTGCGCACGATCAGCTCGACCGGGATGCGGCTCGTGTCCTTGTGCAGCAGCACGCTTTCATAGGCGGTGTCGAGCCCGCTCGCGGTGACGGAGGCCATCTTCGCGGCGTGATCGGGCGCCACGAAGTCGAGCGTGCGGCGGCCGCGCACGTCTTCGAGCGCATAGCCGAGCAGCTGGCAGGCGGCGGGGTTGGCGTCGACGATCGTGCCGTCCCTGTGGAACACGATGCCTTCGGCGCTGGCCTGCATGAACTTGTTGAGGCGCTCCTCGGATTCGCGCACGGCCTCGGCGGCGCGGCGGTGCTCGGTGATGTCGGTGACGATCACGAAGGCACCCGACGGCTTGCCGTCGGGCCCCAGGTGGGGCAGCACGTTGACCTCGATCCAGCGCCTGGAGCCGTCGGGGCCGCTCAGCTGGCGCACGTAGGTCACGGCGCGGCTTTTCTCGTTGACCTCGTCGATGGAGGGCTGCACCTCACGGGCCGCTTCCTCGCCGATGATCTCGGCGAAGGTGAGGCCCAGGATGCTTTCTTCGCTCAGGCCGAAGGTGCCTGCATAGGCCTTGTTGGCGAAGCGGCAGAAGCCGTCGCGGTCGTAGTAGGCCACCATGGCCGGCACGTTGTTGGTGAGCTGGCGGAACTGCTCGGCCTGCATCGTCATCGCGCGTTCCACACGCTTGGCGGTGGACACGTCGTGCAGCACGCACACATGCTGCCGGCGCTCGTCGAGCCAGCGGCCGGCGATGTTGACCCAGGACTCGGCAGCCACGTCGTCCTGGCCGGTGCGGCGCATGCGCAGCTGCAGCATGAAATCGCGGGCGCGGCCGGCGGCCGCGACGACGCGCTCGCGCGACTCGGGCGCGAGCAGCTCCAGCCAGCCCATGCCGAGCGCCGCCTCCCGCGTGGTGGCCGCGAAGTCGCAGAAGCTGCGGTTCACGAAGCCGGCGCTGCCGTCAGCCGCGAGCAGCAGGATGCTGCTGGGCAGCACATCCCAGCAGGCGCCTTCGTCATTGGCGCGGAACGTTTCGCCGAGGGCCATGCAACAAAACTCCCCCCGCGGCAGCACCTACCGCGTTCAACCCATGATAGTCAGCGCCCCCCACCGTCGTTACCCCTAGGAGTGGGAAGGCCGCCCCCACATTCCGGGTGCCTGCCGTCAGCTGCGCGAAACCCGCATCAGTTCACGCGCCAGGCACAGGTCTTCCCAGGCGCGCGCCTTGTCGGGCAGGTTGCGCAGCAGATAGGCGGGGTGATAGGTCACGATCACCGGCACACCGGCATAACGATGAGGCTTGCCGCGCAGGCGGCCGATGGGTTCGGAGGTCTGCAGCAGCGACTGCACCGCGAAGCGTCCCACGGCCAGGATGATCCTCGGCTTCACCAGCTCGACCTGGCGGCGCAGGAAGGGCTCGCATTGCGCCACCTCCTCCGGCTCGGGGTTGCGGTTGCCCGGCGGGCGGCACTTCAGCACGTTGGCGATGAACACGCGCCGCTCGGGGCCGGCCGGGCCTTCCCCCGGCACCGGCGGCGGCTCGCCACGCGACAGCCCGATGGCCGCAAGCATGTTGTCGAGCAACTGCCCGGCCTTGCCCACGAAGGGCTCGCCCTGCTTGTCTTCCTGCTCGCCCGGGGCCTCCCCCACCACCATCCAGTGGGCTTCCTCGCTGCCGACGCCGAACACCGTGTTCTTGCGCGTCTGGCACAGCTTGCAGGCGGTGCAGGCGGCCACCGCCTCGCGCAGGGCGGCCCAGTCCATCTGCTCCACCCCTGTGGGGCGCGCCCCGCGAGCCACCATCGGCACCGGCGGTTCCGGGCGGGCTGCGGCCGGCGCCGCGCGCTGCTCGCTGGCCGGGGCGGGCACTGCGGAGCCGGTATCCGCCAGGGGTTCCGGCTGCGGCGGCAGCCACAGGCGGATTCCGATCTCCTGCAGCATCGCTTGCTGCCGCTCGGTCCAGCTCATGGTGCTCCCGCCTCGATGATGTCCAGGCCCATCAGCACCGCGTCCTCGCGTTGCGTGTTGCTGAACGGGTAGTAGTCGCGACGCAGGCCCATGCGCACGAAACCGTAGCGCTCGTACAGCTGCAGGGCGCGCTCGTTGCTGACCCGCACTTCGAGCCACAGCTTGTGCAAGGCGCGTTCGAGGCAGGCCAGGCACAGCGCGTCGAGCATGTAGCGCGCATGCCCCAGCCCCTGCCGGGCGGGGGCGACCGTGATGTTGAGCAGGTGCATCTCGTCGACGCCGGGCATCGCCAGGTAGTAGCCGAGCAGCATGCCGGCGTCGTCGTGCAGGGTTTGTGCGAGGTAGCCCGCATGCAGCGAGTCGATGAAGTTGCCGCGCGTCCAGGGGTGCGTGTAGGCCGCCTGCTCGATCGCCAGCACCGCGTCCAGGTCAGCCACCAGCATCGGCCGCAATACGAGGCGGCGCGGTTTCACCACAGCGTTCATGCCGCCTTGGCCTCCCGCTCGGCGGTGGTCAGCGCCACCTTGTCGCGTACGTACAGCGGCAGCGCCTGGGCTGCATCGAGCGTTTCGCCCCGCGCCCAGGCCGTGCGCGCGAGCGCGGCCAGCGCCGTTGCGTTGGGCACGGCACGGGCCCAGCACGACCGCGTCGCCACGGCCGCCAGCGCCGGCGCATGCACCTGGAGCGCATTGCCGGCCAGCGCCACGTGCGCGGGCTCCTGCGCCAGCCGTTCGAGCAACGCCGCGGGCGAATACAGGGCGGGCGGCTCCACCACCTGCCACACCCCGGCACGGTGCGAATACCGCGCCGCGTAGATCTCGCCCATGCGCGCATCGTTGAGCGCCCAGATCTCGGGGCCTGCCCCCTGCGCGCGCGCATGCTCGGCCACCGCCAGCAGCGTCTCGATCGCGATCACCGGACGCTGCACCCCGAAGGCCAGGCCCTGGGCCACGGCGCAGGCCGTGCGCAAGCCGGTAAACGCGCCCGGCCCGCGGCCGAAGCCGATGGCGTCGAGCTGCGCCGCCTTCATGCCGGCATCGGCCAGCAGCTTCAGCACGGCGGGCAGCAGCGTCGCCGAAGCCGAGGCACCGCCCTCGGCGGCACTCGCATGCAGCTGCTCGCCGACGACGAGGCCGAGGTGCATGGTCTCGGTGGCGGTGTCGAGCACGAGGAGGCGGGGCGAAGCGGCTGGCATGCGCGAAGTTTAGGGTCTGCCCCGTATCATCGGCCGATGCCGGTTGTGATACGACGTGTCCTGTGTTGGGCCGCAGCGGCGCTGCTGTGTGCGGCGCCTGCGCGGGCCGCCGAGCTGCCGCCGGCCGTGCAGGCGGCGCTGCGCCAGGCCAGGCTGCCGGCCGATGCGCTGGCGGTGGTGGTGAGCGACGTGGGCGGCACCGCCGTGCCGCGGCTCGCGCACCAGCCCGACGTTCCGATGAACCCGGCCTCCCTGATGAAGCTGTTCAGCACCTTTGCGGCGCTCGAGCAGCTCGGCCCGGCCTACACCTGGACGACGCCCGTGTGGCTGGGCGGGCCGGTCAACGACGGCGTGCTCGAAGGTCCGCTGTTCATCCAGGGTCGCGGCGACCCGAAGCTGGTCATGGAGCGCAGCTGGCTGCTCCTGTCGCGGGTGCGGCAGCTCGGCGTGCACGAGATCGCCGGCGACATCGTGCTCGACCGCAGTGCCTTCGCGCAGCCCGATGTCCACCCCGGCGACTTCGACGGGGAGCCTTACCGGCCGGGCAATGTGCAGGCCGACGCGCTGCTGCTCAACTACAAGAGCCTGGTGCTGCGCGTGCGCCCCGACCCGGCACTGGGCGTGGCCCAGGTGACGAGCGAACCGGTGCTCGCCGGCGTGGCGGTCGACGCCAGCGTGCCGCTGAGCACCGAAGCCTGCGGCGACTGGCGCGGCGCGCTCAAGGCCGACCTTTCCGACCCTGCGCGCATCCGCCTGGCCGGCAGCTATGCCGCCGGCTGCGGCGAACGCACCTGGCCGGTCGCCTATGCCGACCCGGCCAGCTACAACGCGCGGCTGCTGCAGCAGCAATGGCAGGCCCTCGGCGGCACGCTCAAGGGGCAGGTGCGCGACGGCCCGGCGCCGCGCGAGCTGCCGCCCACGTTCGAGTTCGCGTCGCCCTCGCTGGCCGAAGCGGTGCGCGACATCAACAAGTTCAGCAACAACGTGATGGCGCAGCAGGTGTTCCTCACGCTCGCGCTGGTGCAACGCGGCACGGGCGATCCGCAGACGGCGCGTGATCTCGTGTCGGCCCATGCCCGCGAGCGCGCGCGCTGCATGCCGCAGGACCTGGTGATCGACAACGGCTCGGGCCTTTCGCGCCACTCGCTGTCCACCGCCGGCTGCCTGTCGCGCCTGCTCCAGGCCGCCTGGGCCAGCCCGGTGATGCCGGAACTGCTGAGCTCGCTCCCGGTGACCGGCGTCGACGGCACGACGCGCCGGCCGGAGCGGCTGTGGGGCCAGGCCACCGGACGCGCCCACCTGAAGACCGGCTCGCTGCGCGACGTGGCAGCGCTGGCCGGCATGGTGCTGGGCGCCTCCGGTCGGCGCTACGTGTTCGTCGCCATCGTCAACCACCCCAACGCCAGCGCCGCACGGCCCGTCCTCGACGCGCTCGTGCAGTGGACCGCCGACGACAACACCCCGCATCACTGCTGCAGACCATGACGCCTCACACCATCGACTGGCTCGGCTTCGCCGCCGCCGGCCTCACCACCTTCGCCTTCGTGCCGCAGGCCCTGCTGAGCCTGCGCACGCGCGACGTGAGCGGCGTTTCGCTCGGCATGTACTGCGCGTTCACCGCCGGGGTGTCGCTGTGGCTGTTCTACGGCCTGCTGCTGGAGTCGTGGCCGCTGATCGTCTCGAACGCCGTCACGCTCGGGCTGGCGCTGAGCATCCTGGCCATGAAGCTGGTCTACGGACGGCATACGCAGCGCACCAGCTGACGCCTTCGCCCAAAAAAGAAGAGGCCGCCGGACCTGCATGTTTCGCAGGTCCGGCGGCCCTGTATCCGCAGGCCGCCTTAAGGCCTGCGTGAAACCCCTTTATCGATCCTCGTATCGATCCCTGTAGCGCGCCTGCGGCCGCCGGTCAGAAGCTGTAGCCCACGCAGAGCGTGTAGACCACAGGGCGGAAGTCGATCGTGGTGGTGCGCACGACGTCGCCGGTGGTGGTGGTCGTGGTGGCCGTCACGTCGCTCTTGACCTTGGCGGTGGCGATGGTGCCCACCAGCGACCACTGCGGAGCGATCTCATAGGAGAAGCCTACGTGGCCGGCGAGGCCCCACGAGTCGCTCAGCTTGATGCGCGTCGGGCCGCCGCTGGCGGCATTGCCCGAGGGCGTGCTGCGCGCGTCGGTGAACTTGGTGTAGTTGATGCCCAGGCCCACGAAGGGGCTGAACTTGGGCAGCACGTCGTTGAAGTGGTAGTTCACGAACACCGTGGGCGCGACCTGCTTGACCGACGAGATGTGCCCGAAAGCCTCGATGAAGTCGCGGCCGTAGGTCTTGTGCTCGGGCGGGATGCCGAGGGCAGCCTCGACGCCCCACTGCGGCATGAAACGGTACTCGTAGCTGAACACGACGGTCTTGGCGTCGTCCACCTCGATGCGTGCCTCCACGCCCGGGGGCAGCGTGGGCGGCGTGCTGTGCAGCGGGGGCGCCTTCGAATGCACGTCGATGAAGGCGCCGCCGATCGTCACGGTGTGGGTCTGCGCCGCTGCGGCAGCGCTCAGGCCGGCCAGCGCCAGCGCACTCAGGATGGTCTTGCGTTGCATGGGTGTCTCCTTGATGTGGGCGCGAGCGTCACTGGCCGCTGGCCAGCACCTGGGCAAAGAAGCCTCGGATCAGCGCCGTGCAGAACGGCGGCACCAGCCCGCCGTGGTACTGGGCCTGCGCGTTGGCGCCCGCAGCTGCCTTGCGCGTCTGGAAGGCGCCATAGATCAAGTCTCCCGTGGCGCCGGCGGGCAGCGAGGCGCGGGACTCGAGGTCGAAGGCCGGCACGTTGACGCCGCGCGAGGCGAAGTCGGCCTGCGTGACCGGCGAGTTGACCGCCCAGAACACCGTCGGGTCCTGCGCACCGCCGCACAGCGCGACCGGACGGGCGGGCGTCCAGCCGAGCAGCGTGTTGGCCTCCAGGGCCTTGCGGTAGTTGCCGGTCTGGTAGCCGGCGCGGAAGCTGTCGGTCAGCAGGCCGCCGGTGCCGAACAGCGCGGTGAAGGTCGGGTCGTTGGGCAGCTTGCCTTCGGCGATCAGCTGGCTGATGGGCGTGTCGGTCGGGAACAACGTCTCGGCAGTGGCGGCGTAGGGTGCCTGGTAGGCCTCCGAGGGCGTTGCATAGATGTTGCCGTAGGACTTCTGGTAGCTGGTGAGCAGCAGCGGCACGAAGAGCGTGGCGCCGGCGTTCACCTGCCCGCCCGGGGACGTGACGACGTCACCGAAGCCCACCAGGTTGTACGGCCCCGACATCGGGCCGGCGGCCGTGACGGTGAACTCGCTCGAGTAGTCGCGCTGCATCACCTTGTGGGTGGCCATGGCCACGTGCCCGCCTTGCGAGTAGCCGGTGATGAGCAGCTGTGCCGACGGCTTGACCGTGCTGGCCGCGGCGAGGTGGGTCTTGGCGGCACGCAGGCCGTCGATCATGTCCACCGCCTGCGCCTCGGCGTTCAGGTACGGGTGGTATTGCAGCGACGACCGGTCGTAGCCCAGGTAGTTCGGCGCCACGACGATGAAGCCCTGCGCCGCATACATCGCGGCCATCATCGACGCCTCGCTGTCGGCCGAGATGTTGGCCATGTTCTTCGACTTCGTCGTGGTCGTGCCGTGGGCGTACAGCACGACCGGGCGGTTGCCCGTGCAGTCGGCATGGGTGCCGCTGGGCACCAGCACGCCGGCCGAGGCGGTTTGCGGCTGGCCGGCCGGGTCGCGGGTGATGTAGAGAACGTAGCGAACGTCCACGCCGCACTTGGCCAGGCCCGACAGCGGCTGCAGGCCCGAGGCATTGGTGCCGGCGTCGATCTGCGCGGCGGTCGCCTGGCCGACGAGCTGCGCCGTCACGATGGTGCCGCGCGCCGGCGGCGCGTCGTCGTCTTCACCGCCGCCGCAGGCGGCCAGTGCAAGGACTGCCGCCGACACGGCAGCCCAGGTTCGGATCAGGTTGGTGTTCATGCAATGCCCTCTCGTTGACAAGCCGCTGGCGCAATAGAACGAACGTTCGTTTCGAGCGGGCGACTATACGAGGGGCGCCCCGCTGCACGGCACGAGGAATAACCCGCAGCAGGCGGCAACTTGAGAGCTGCCTCTAGTTCCGCTGAGTCGGGAGGCGCGTGAGAGGGGCACCGGCAGGCACCAGCAAGAAGGCCCGGCACCCCAGGGTGCCGGGCCCTTGCGCAATGCGTGCGGGTCAGAACGGATTGTTGCGCGCGCGCGTATCGGCGATCTGGCCCAGACGCACGTGAGCCGCGGGCGACAGGTAGCGGTCTCCCGACCAGAAGAACGAGGCGCCCTTGTTGGCGCGAGCGCTTTCGATCAGGTCCGCGTCGACGTTCGTGCAGGCCGGCATCGATGCCGAGCATGCGGCCGCGGTGACGTTGGTGTAGCCGTAGAAGGTCGGGTTGGCGGCGATCACCTGGCTCATCTCTTCGGCCGACACGAGCCCGATCGCGCGACCGTCGTTGATGACAAAACGGATCAGCTTGGTATTGAACTGCGCGCTCATCGTCTTGAGGAGCGCCTGGTTCTGCGCGCTTTGCTGCCGGGCCCAGGGCGTGAGGCTCACGTCGGGGATGGGCACGAACAGCACGCGACCGCCGGCCAGGGCCAGCCTGTTCACCTGCTGGGCGAGCGCCTCGCCGAGGGCTTCGACGGCTGCCACCTTGTCGGTGATGGTGGTGTCTTCGAAGACCGCGATCACGTCGTTCTGACCCACATACACGGTGAACAGGTGCTTCGAGGTGACCGCGTTGGCGGCCAGGTAGTTGTCGATGGCTGTCGTGACGTCAGCGACCCGGGCATTCGCGGCCGCCAGGTTCACCGCCCGGAACGTGGTGGTCTGGGCGTTGGGCGGGCACTGCTGGAACGACATGCCGAAGCTCGCCGCGAGGTACTGCACCCACACCGGGTTGAGATTGCAGTCCAGCACGGGCGGCGTGGCGCTGTTGAACGCGTTGATGGTGTACTTGCGCCCGTCGCTTGCAATGAAGCTCGACTCGTCCCCGAAGGCGACGATCTTCTCGGGCGAGAAGGGGTCAACACGTTCACCGCCGCCGCAGGCGACCAGCAGCGCAGCCGACAGCGCAGCCATCGCGCCGACGGCCGAGCGGCACAGGACTTCACGAAACTTCATTCAGGCTCCAGGTAGAAAACGGGGCGGGGCGGACTGCGTCGCTTCAGGCAGCGGCCGCACGGGCGAGCCGGTCGCGCACACCGTCCCACTCGGGGGTGGCCGGCGGCTCCTCGACCCAGATGAGCTGCACGCCCGACGCATCGAGCTCGCGCAGCACGGCAAACAGTTCGTGGGCGGCCGCGGCCGCCCGCTCGGGCATGGCCCTGTACAGGATGCCCCGGGCCGGCCGGACGCTGCGGGAATATACCGCCACGGTCGGGGGCGATTGTTTCGCCAAGGCATCCCCGGCCACATCGAGTGCGCTGCGCAGCTGCCCCGCATTCATGAGCCGCACCTTCGCGCGAGGCGCATAGTGCGCCGCCAGCGTGCCCGACGCACGCGGCGCCTGGGCGTCCGGCTCGCGCAGGGGCTCGCCGGCCGCAGCCTCGATCTCGGCCGCGGTGAGCCGCCCGGGGCGCAGCAGCACCGGGTAGCCGCGCGAGCAATCGACGATGCTCGATTCGATGCCGACCTCGCAGGCGCCGCCGTCGAGCACCAGGACGTCGTCGCGCTCGAACTCGCCGGCCACGTGCGATGCCAGCGTCGGGCTGACGCGCCCGAACCGGTTGGCACTGGGCGCAGCCACACCGCGGACCCCCTGTTGCGCAGCGGCCCGCAGCAGCGCCTGCGCCACGGGGTGGCTGGGGCAACGCAGTCCCACGGTGCCCTGCCCGCCCGCAGCCGCAGCCGCCACGTCGGCGCGGCGCGGCACGATCACCGTGAGCGGCCCAGGCCAGAATGCCTGCATCAGGCGCCGGGCCACGGGCGGCATCTCGGCGGCGAACGCGGCTGCCGCGTCGGCAGAAGGCACATGCACGATCAGCGGGTGGTCGGCGGGCCGCCCCTTGGCGGCGTAGATCCTCGCCACGGCCGCGTCGTCGTCGGCGCGCGCGCCGAGGCCATACACGGTTTCAGTGGGGAATGCCACGAGCAGGCCGGCAGCCAGCCGCGCGGCCGCCTCCTCGAGCGCCGCCGCCTCCGTGCCTGCGAGCATGCGCGACATCGTCAGAAGGCCGCCAGTCCGAGCAGCCCCGCCGCTTGCAGCGCAACCGATCGCGCCGCCGCCGGCGTGGCGCCTGTGAAGGTGAGGTGCCCCATCTTGCGCCCCGGCCGGGCCGAAGCCTTGCCATACAGGTGCAGGTGCGCGCCGGGCAGCGCGAGCACCCGGTCCCACGAGGGCGAACGCTCACGGCCCGCGGCGTCGAACCACAGGTCGCCCAGCAGGTTGAGCATCACGGCCGGCGAATGCAGCCGTGGCGCCACCAGGGGCAGACCGGTCATGGCCCGCACCTGAAGCTCGAACTGCGACACGTCGCAGGCATCGATGGTGTAGTGCCCGGAGTTGTGCGGCCGCGGCGCCATTTCGTTCGCCACCAGCGTGCCGTCGGACAGCACGAAGAACTCGACGCACAGCACGCCGACGTAGCCTAGCGAGGCCGCGATGGCTTCCGCGGCTGCGCACGCCTCGTCCTGCAAGGCCGGCGTCACGTCGGGCGCCGGCACGGTGGTGACGGCGAGGATGCCGTCACGGTGCAGGTTCTGCTGCAGCGGGAAGTGCACCACGGCACCGGCGGCGTTGCGCGCCACGATGACGCTCACCTCGTAGGCCAGCGGCAGCATCTGCTCGAGCACGCAAGGCACCCGCTGCAGCGCGTCCCAGGCGGCCGCCAGTTCGGCGCGGGTCGTGACGCGCTGCTGGCCCTTGCCGTCGTAGCCCAGCCGGCGGGTCTTGAGGATGCCGGGCAGCAGCGCCTCGTTGAGCAGCGCCAGGTCGTCGGCGGCCTCGATCAGGGCATGGGGTGCGCAGGGCACGCCGCAACGCTGGAAATGCGCCTTCTCGTCGGCCCGGTCCTGGCAGATGGCCACGGCCGTGGCCCCGGGAGCCACCAGGCGGTGCGCGGCCAGCGCCTGCAGCGCACGCGCCGGCACGTTCTCGAATTCGGTGGTGATGGCCGCGCTCACCAGGGCCAGTTCGGCCAGGCCGCGGTCGTCGAGGTAGTCGGCATGGATGTGCTGGTGCGCCACCAGGCCGGCCGGGCTGGCGGCGTCCGGGTCGAGCACCGCCGTGGCGTAGCCCAGGCTCTGCGCGGCGTGCACGAACATGCGGCCGAGCTGGCCGCCGCCCAGCACGCCCAGGGTGGCGCCGGGGAGGATGGTGGGGAGCGAGGCAGTGGTGTTCACAACGGGTCCAGCTTCATGCCGCGCGCCGTTTCGGTCTGCCGGGCGCGGAACGCTTCGAGCCTGGCGCGCAGCGCCTGATCTTCGTTGGCCAGCATTGCCACCGCGAACAACGCGGCATTGGCGGCGCCGGCCACGCCGATGGCGAAGGTGGCCACCGGCACGCCCTTGGGCATCTGCACGATCGAATGCAGCGAGTCCACACCCTGGAGGTGTTTGCTCGCCACGGGCACGCCCAGCACGGGCACCGCCGTCTTGGCGGCCAGCATGCCCGGCAGATGGGCCGCGCCGCCGGCACCGGCAATGATGGCCTTGAGGCCCCGGCCGACGGCCGTTTCGGCGTAGCGGAACATGTCGTCGGGCATGCGGTGTGCCGAAACCACCTGCGCTTCGAAGGGCACGCCGAAGTCGGCGAGAATCTCGGCGGCGTTTTTCATGGTGTCCCAGTCACTGTTGGATCCCATGACGATGCCCACCACGGGCGTGGTGCTGTTCACAGCGCGCTGCTCCTGTGCGAAAACCCCGGATTTTAGGCGTCGCTGGATTTCGCGGCCCCTGCCTCCACCTTGTGATCTCCGACCACGCAGTCCCTCTCTCTGTTGGCGCCCCATGATCGACATCACGCTCCAGAACTTCGAAGCCGACCTCATCAATGCCTCGATGGCGCAGCCGGTGCTGCTCGACATCTGGGCCCCCTGGTGCGGGCCGTGCAAGGCGCTCGGCCCCATCCTCGAGAAGCTGGAAGCCGAATACGGCGGCCGCTTCATGCTCGCCAAGCTCAATTCCGACGAACAACCCGAGATCGCCGGCCAGCTGAGCCAGGCCTTCGGCGTGCGGTCCATTCCGTTCTGCGTGCTCTTCGCGGGCGGCCAGCCGGTCGACGGGTTCGTCGGCGCCTTGCCGGAAGGCCAGGTGCGCCAGTTCCTCGACAAGCATGTGCCTTCGCTCGACGAGATGCAGGCGGAGGCCGGCATCGAGGAGGCCGAGGAGGCCCTGGCGCAAGGTGACGAGACCTCGGCGCTCGACCGCCTGCAGCAGGCCGTGGCCATCGACCCCGCCAACGACGCCGCCCGCTTCGACTACGTGAAGCTTTTGCTGGAAAACGGCCGCGTCGACGACGCCCGGATGGCCTACGAACCGGTGGCCAGCAAGGCCATCATCGACGGCCGCATTGCCGCGCTCGGGCTGTTCCTCGACGCCTGCGACAAGGCCCGCCGGGCCCGTGGGGCCGACGCGCTGGACGCCGCGCTGGCCGCCAACAAGCGCGACTTCGACGCCCGCCACGAGCTGGCCCAGGTGCACTTCGCCGCCGGCCGCTACACGCAGGCGATGGACGAGCTGCTGGAGATCCTGATGCGCGACAAGGGCTGGAGCGACGGCCTGGCGCGCAAGACCTACGTCGCCGTGCTCGAGATGATGAGCAAGCCTGCCCCCAAGCCGGCGGCCACGGCCGAGGCCAAGGGCGCGCTCGAAGTGACCGGCAAGTCCGCCGCGGTGGCGCCGAGCGACCCGGTGGTCGACCAGTACCGGCGCAAGCTCAGCATGGTCCTGTTCTAGCCCGCCCCGCAGCGCCTGCGGGCCGACGCCCGGCGGTCAGGCGGTCAGGCGGGTCAGGGCCTCGCGGTATTTCGCGGCGGTCTTTTCCACCACGTCGGCCGGCAACGCAGGGGCCGGTGCCTTCTTGGGCCAGGGCTGGCCGCCGATGCGCACCGCTTCGAGCCAGTCGCGCACGAACTGCTTGTCGTAGCTGGGCGGGTTGATGCCTTCGGCATATCCCTCCACCGGCCAGTAGCGCGACGAGTCGGGCGTGAGCACCTCGTCCATCAGCACCAGCTGGCTGTTCTCGTCGAGGCCGAACTCGAACTTGGTGTCGGCGATGATGATGCCCTTGGTGAGCGCGAACTCGGCCGCGGTGGTGTACAGCTGGATGGCCACCGAGCGCACCTGCTCGGCCAGTTCGCGGCCCACGATGGCCACCATGCGCTCGAAGTCGATGTTCTCGTCGTGCTCACCCATCTCGGCCTTGGTGGCCGGCGTGAAGATGGGCTCGGGCAGCTTGCTCGCGTTGCGCAGCCCGGCGGGCAGCGCAACGCCGCACACCGACCGGCTTTCCTGGTATTCCTTCCAGCCGCTGCCGGCGAGGTAGCCCCGCACCACCGCTTCCACCGGGATGGGCTTCAGGCGCTTCACCAGCATGGCGCGGCCGCTGACCTGCGCCCGCTCGGCCTCGGTGACCACCGACTCCGGCGCCTCGCCGGTGAGGTGGTTGGGGACGATGCCCTTGAGCCTCTCGAACCAGAACAGCGCCATCTGCGTGAGCAGCTCGCCCTTGCCGGGGATGGGCTCGCCCATGATCACGTCGAAGGCCGAGAGGCGGTCGCTGGCCACCATCAGGATGCGGTCGTCGCCCACGGCGTAGTTGTCGCGCACCTTGCCGCGCGCCAGCAGGGGCAGGGAAGTGATGGAGCTGTTGAGCAAGGCGGCGGTCACGGCGATCTCCGGTGGGACAGGGGGCGAGCAACAAAACAAAAGGCCCGCTGCGGGAGCGGGCCTGCGATGCCGGTGCGGCGCGAGCGGCTGCTGGTTCAGCGCACCACCTGCGCCAGCGCACCGCTGGCGTAGCGCTGCGCGACATCGCCCAGCGCGAGGGGCTTGATTTTACCGGCCTGCCCTTCGCAGCCGAACTGCAGGTAGCGCTGCTTGCAGATCTGCTTGGCGGCTTCGCGTGCGGGCTTGAGCCATTCGCGTGCATCGAACTTCGAGGGGTTCTCGAACAGGAACTTGCGCACCGCGGCCGTCATCGCGAGGCGGATGTCGGTGTCGATGTTGATCTTGCGCACGCCGTGCTTGATGGCTTCCTGGATCTCCTCGACCGGCACGCCGTAGGTTTCCTTCATGTCGCCGCCGTACTTGCGGATCTCGGCCAGCAGGTCCTGCGGCACGCTGGAGCTGCCGTGCATCACCAGGTGGGTATTGGGGATGCGCGCGTGGATCTCCTTGATGCGGTCGATCGCCAGGATGTCGCCGGTGGGCTTGCGCGTGAACTTGTAGGCGCCATGGCTGGTGCCGATGGCAATGGCCAGCGCATCGAGCTGGGTCTTCTTCACGAAGTCGGCGGCCTGTTCCGGGTCGGTGAGCAGCTGCTCCTTCGTCATGGTGGCGTCGGTGCCGTGACCGTCTTCCTTGTCGCCGCGCATGGTTTCCAGCGAGCCCAGGCAGCCGAGCTCCCCTTCGACGGTGATGCCGAGTTCATGGGCCATGGTGACGACCTTCTTCGTCACGTCGACGTTGTATTCGTAGCTGGCGATGGTCTTGCCGTCGGCCTCGAGCGAGCCGTCCATCATCACCGAGCTGAAGCCGAGGTTGATGGCGCCTCGGCACACGTCGGGGCTCTGGCCGTGGTCCTGGTGCATGACCAGCGGAATGTGCGGGTAGCTTTCGATGGCCGCTTCGATCAGGTGCTTGATGAAGGGCTCGCCGGCGTATTTGCGGGCGCCTGCGCTGGCCTGCAGGATGACGGGGGCGCCCACTTCATCGGCAGCGGCCATCACGGCCTGGATCTGCTCGAGGTTGTTGACGTTGAAGGCCGGAATTCCGTAGCCGTTTTCGGCGGCGTGGTCCAGCAGCTGGCGCATGGAAACGAGTGGCATGGTGGTCCCCAAGTGAATAGATCTCGTGCAGCCGGCAGTGCGCACAGGTTGTACGCTGAAACCGCCTCGTAACTCGAAGAATTGTAGCCAGCGGCCACCACGCGCCGACCCTCCGGCGCCCCCGGATCAAGGGGCTGATACATCTCTCACATGCGTCACGAGAGGTCCGATGAGCACCGGTTTTGCGCCGCTTTTCCGGCTCAAGTCGGCGCCCCCGGGCCGCCACACTGGCAGTCCGATCCGAACGAGCCGCTGCCATGACGCGACTGGACGCCAACGCCCTCACCGCCTGGATCACCACCGGCGCCACCGACCATTCCAGGAGCCTGAGCCGCGCGGCGGCCGAACGATTCGGCGTGTCGCGCCCGACGGCGCGCAAGGCCCTGGCCCGGCTCGTGGAGCAAGGCTGGCTGGTGCGCGAGGGCAGCCGCTCGCGGCCGGTCTACCGGCCCGGCGTGCTGCGCGAGGTGACCCGCACCTACCCGCTCGCCACGCTCGAGGAACACCTGCCGTGGGCACGCGACTTCGCCCACCGCTTCGAACTCGTGCCGAACGTCGCCGCCATCGCGCGCCATGCCTTCGGCGAGCTGCTCAACAACGCCATCGACCACAGCAGCGGCAACGCCGTGTCGGTGTCGATGCGGCAGAACCGCACCCACCTGCACCTGCTCGTGAGCGACGACGGCTGCGGCGTGTTCGACCGCATCCGCAGCGCCTACGACATCGACGACCCGCAGCAGGCGATGCTGGAGCTGGCCAAGGGCAAGCTGACCACTCAGCCGCAGCGCCACAGCGGCCGCGGGCTGTACTTCACGTCGCGCCTGTTCGACGTGTTCGACCTGCATGCCAATACGGTGGTCTACCAGCACACGCACTGGAGCCGCCAGGACTGGCTGCGCCGGCACCCGCTGCAGCGGCCCGGCACGTCGATCTTCGCGTCGATTGCGCTGGACTCGGCCCGCACCGTCGACGAGGTGTACCGGGCGCACAGCACGAGCGACTCCACCCTCGGCTTCGACCGCACCGTGGTGCCGCTGCGCCTGGCCGCCGATGCGCAGGGCACGCCGCTGGAATCGCGCTCGCAGGCGCGCCGCGTGTTGACGCGCCTGCACGAGTTCTGCATTGCAGAACTCGACTTCGAGGGCGTCACCCGCATCGGCCAGGGCTTTGCCGACGAGGTGTTCCGGGTGTTCGCCGCCGAACACCGGCACCTGCGGCTGGTGCCGCTGAACATGAATGCCGACATCGCGGCCACCGTTCGCGGCGTGGCCCTCTGACACGCTGATACCGATCTAACTCCATTGCAGCCACCGTGGGTGCGGCATTTGCCGACCCCACCCGGTGTGCCTTTTTTGCCAATGGAGTCCTCATGCTCGAACGCTTCGTGCGGCCGCCGGCGCGCCGCTGGCCGATCGTCCTGGCGCTGACGGTCGCACCGCTTGCGGCATGGTCGCAGGCCACAGTGAAGAACGATGGCCAATGGCGCTACGCCTTCGGCGCCGGCGCCAGCCGCTCGTCGGGCAACAGCAATGTCGCGAGCCTGAACATCGCCGGCGAGGCGGTGCGCGCCACCGGGGTCGACAAGCTGCTCTTCGCAGGGCGCGGCGTCTACGCCCGCACCGAGGGCATCACGACCACCGAAAACACCCAGTTGGGCACCCAGTACAACCGCGATCTTTCATCGGAGTGGTTCGCCTTCGGCCGCGCCGACGCATTGCGCGACCGGCCGGCCAACATCGCGTCACGCTTCTCGGTCCATGGCGGCCCGGGCTGGCACCTGATCCGCGGCGAGCGGCTGAGCTGGGACATCTCGGCGGGGGTCGGCTACACGCAGGACCGCTACATCGCCCCCGCGGAGGTGGGCGGCGCGATGCGCAGCGAATACGGCCACACCGAGCTGGTGCTGGCCGAGGAGTCGACCCACAAGTGGTGGGACAGCACCGACTTCCGGCAGAAGCTGCAGTTCTTCCCGAACCTGCAGAAAAGCGGCGAATTCCGCGCAGCCTTCGACGCGAACATCGCAGTGGCGATGAACGCGGCGCTGAGCCTGACGGCCGGCCTCAGCTACCGCTACGACAGCGACCCCGGCGCGGGCCACGGGCCGCGGGACCTGCTGTTCGTGACCGGCGTGTCGGTGAAGCTCGACTGACGGCCGGCCTGACCATCCCGCCGCCGCCTCAGCCGACGCGGCCGACCTTCAGCATGTTGGTGCCGCCGGGGTACCCCATCGGCTCGCCGCAGGTGATGGCGTAGGTGTCGCCGGGCTTCAGCACGCCGGCGTCCACCAGCAGCGCCTCGGCGCGCTTGAGCGCCTCGTCGCGGTCGGAGTACGAGGGCATCAGCAGCGGCCGCACGTTGCGGTACAGCGCCATCTTGCGCTGAGACTGCAGCTGCGAGGTGAGGCCGTAGATCGGCACGTGGATCTTGTGACGGCTCATCCACAACGCGGTCGAGCCCGACTCGGTGAGCGCGAGGATGGCCTTGCAGCCCAGGTGGTGCGCGGTGAACAGCGCGCCCATGGCAATGGACTGGTCGATGCGGCCGAACTGCTTGTTGGTGAAGTCGGCATCGAGCGCCACGTCTTCGGCGCGCTCGGCTTCCAGCGCGATGGCGGCCATCTGCTCCACCGTTTCGACCGGGTAGCGGCCGGCGGCGGTTTCGGCGCTCAGCATCACGGCGTCGGTGCCGTCGAGCACGGCGTTGGCCACGTCGCTCACCTCGGCCCGGGTGGGCACCGGGTTCACGATCATCGACTCCATCATCTGCGTGGCGGTGATCACCACGCGGTCGAGGTCGCGAGCCATCTTGATCATGCGCTTCTGCAGCGCCGGCACTGCCGCGTTGCCCACTTCGATGGCCAGGTCGCCGCGCGCGACCATGATGCCGTCGCTGGCCTTGATGATGCCTTCGAGCACCGGGATCGCCTCGCTGCGCTCGATCTTGGCGATCATGGCGGGCTTGTGCCGCCAGGGTTCGCCGGCCACGTTGGCCAGCTGGCGCGCCATCTCCATGTCGGTGGCGTTTTTCGGGAAGCTGACCGCGAGGTATTCGCACTGGAAGCTCATCGCGGTCTTGATGTCCTCCATGTCCTTGGAGGTGAGGGCCGGCGCGGTGAGGCCGCCGCCCTGCTTGTTGATGCCCTTGTTGTTGGACAGCTCGCCGCCGATCTTGACGAGCGTGTGCACCGCCTCGCCGACCACGCGGTCGACCGTCAGCACGATGAGACCGTCGTTGAGCAGCAGCGTGTCGCCGGGCTTCACGTCGCGCGGCAGCTCCTTGTAGTCGAGGCCCACGCCCATCACGTCGCCCGGCTCGATGCGCGCTGCGTCGAGCACGAACTCCTGGCCGTGCTCGAGCATCACCTTGCCTTCGGCGAACTTGCCGACGCGGATCTTCGGGCCCTGCAGGTCGGCCATGATGGCGACCTCCTTGCCCGCCCGCTTGCCGGCCTCGCGCACGAGCGTCGCGCGGTCGATGTGGTCCTGTGCCTTGCCGTGCGAGAAGTTGAGCCGCACGACGTCGACGCCGGCGCGGATCATGCGTTCGAGGACTTCAGGGGAAGAGGAGGCGGGGCCGAGGGTGGCGACGATCTTGGTAGCGCGAGGCATGGATGTTCCTGTTGTCTCCGTCGTGATTTTCTTCAACACCCGCAACCGCTTCCCGCGCGGCCGCGAATAAGGCTTATGCCGCTGACGACGATGCGCGGCGCTGCAGGATCTCGAAGGCCGGCAGCGTCTTGCCCTCGAGCACCTCGAGGAAGGCGCCGCCGCCGGTGGAGATGTAGCCCACGTCCTTCTCGATGCCGTACTTGGCGATCGCGGCCAGCGTGTCGCCGCCGCCGGCGATGCTGAAGGCGCTCGACTGGGCGATGGCGCGGGCAATGGTCTCGGTGCCGTGGGCGAACGCATCGAACTCGAACACGCCCACCGGGCCGTTCCACACGATGGTGCCGGCGGCCTTGAGCTGCTCGGCCAGCGCCGCGGCGGTCTTGGGGCCGATGTCGAGGATGAGGTCGTCGTCGGCCACGTCGGTGGCGGCCTTCACGGTGGCCACGGCATCAGGCTTGAATTCCTTGGCCACCACCACGTCCACCGGAATGGGTACCGCGGCGCCGCGCGCCTTCATGGCCTCGATCACGGCCTTGGCTTCGCCCACGAGGTCGGGTTCGGCCAGCGACTTGCCGATCTTGAGGCCCGCCGCCAGCATGAAGGTGTTGGCGATGCCGCCGCCCACGATGAGCTGGTCCACGTTCCTGGCCAGGCTCTGCAGAATGGTGAGCTTGGTGCTCACCTTCGAGCCGGCGACGATGGCCGCGAGCGGGCGCCTCGGGTTGGCGAGCGCCTTGCTGATGGCGTCGATCTCGGCGGCCAGCAAGGGGCCGGCGCAGGCGACCTTGGCGAACTGCGCAATGCCGTAGGTGGACGCTTCGGCGCGGTGCGCGGTGCCGAAGGCGTCGTGCACGAAGATGTCGCACAGCGCGGCCATCTTTTTCGCCAGGTCTTCGCTGTTCTTCTTCTCGCCCTTGTTGACGCGGCAGTTCTCGAGCAGCACCACGGTGCCGGGCTTCACGTCCACGCCGTCGACCCAGTTGGCCACCAGCGGCACATCGCGGCCCAGCAGCTCGCCCAGGCGCCTGGCCACCGGGGCCAGGGAGTCCTCGGGCTTGAACTCGCCTTCGGTCGGGCGACCGAGATGCGAGGTCACCATCACCGCGGCGCCGGCCTTCAGTGCCATCTCGATGCACGGCACGCTGGCGCGCACGCGGGTGTCTTCGGTGATGTTGCCGGCGTCGTCCTGCGGCACGTTGAGGTCGGCACGGATGAATACGCGCTGGCCGGCGGCCTTGCCCTGGGCGACTAGGTCAGAGAAGCGAAGAACATTCATGGTCGGCTTGAAACTAGGGTTGCGATTCTAAAGTAACCAAGTTACACGGTGGCGTCAGTCCGGCTCACCAGCCCCATCCGAGGCGCAGCGGCAACAGCACAGCCATGCCGACGAGGATGGTCCCCAGGATGCCGCGCCGCCAGAAGAAATAGGCGCTGGCAGCGGCCGCCGCAAACAGCCGGGCATCGCGCCAGGTGTCGATCAGCTCGCCGTGGCTCATGACGATCTCCGGCACCACCACCGCGGTCAGTGCAGCCAGCGGGGCATACCGCAGGCCGCGCTGCACCCACTGGGGCAGCACCAGCTCACGCTCGGAAATGAAGAAGAAGCAGCGTGTGACCACCGTGACGATGGCCAGGCCGATGATGGTGACGAAGGCCTCGAACGAGTTCACGCCCGGCCTCCTGCAGGCAGCCTCGACGATGCCCGGTGTGCGTCACCGTTCCTGCCCGCCTCGCGCTTCAGCGCCTGCCGCAAGCGGCGCGCAGCACCGCCGCCGGTGCCGTCGAGCGTCAGCCCGATGCACACCGCCGCGGCAATGGCCACCACGATGTTGAGCTTGAGCGGCAGGGCGAAGGCCGCCACCGCAGCAGCGCCGGCCACTGCCGCCGCCAGCGCGGTGACGCGGTCGGACACCAGCGAATAGGTGAGCCCCAGAAGCGCCAACGTGCCTGCGAAACCCAGGCCCCATTGGGTGGGAATCGCTTCGGCAAGCACGATGCCCGTCACCGAACTCGCCTGCCACGCCATCCAGTTCACGGCCACGCCGCCGGCGTAGTACTCGATGGCGCCACGCGCCTCCCGCGCGTCGGGGAAACGCCGCATGAACATCACGTAGTTGAGGTCGGCAGCGAAGTAGCCGATCGCCATGCGCTGCAGGCGCGGAAACCGCATCAGGTAGGGCCGCCAGGCCGCACTGAAGATCACGAAGCGCAGGTTCACGCACAGGGCGGTGGCCCACACCACCCACATCGGCGCCCCCACCGCCATGAGCGGCAGCGCTGCCAGTTGCGAGCTGCCGGCAAACACGGTGAAGCTCATCAGGAGCGCCAGCGGCACGGACAGGCCGCTTTTCACCATGGCGACGCCGGTCACCAGGCCCCAGGCCGCGAGCCCGAGGGACACCGGCGCCATATCCTGGGCGCCTTTTCGGAAAGCAGGGTCGGAAACGAGCTGTCGCAGGGAAGCAGGCATGCGGCGGATTCTCCCACCGTGCCGGTGCCTGCCCCGGCGCCGGGCGATAGTCCGTCAGCCGCAGTGCGGCTTGAAGATCAGGCGTCGTGAGCCCGGCTGGCCTTGCCGCCTGCCTTGCCGGCGGGCCGCTCGGACTTGGCGTCGTCGCCGCCCGCTTCGGCCACCGGCGCCGGTTTGACGGCACCACGCGCCAGCGTGGGCGCCACGCCTTCGAGCTTGTTTTCGCGCATGTACTCGTCCATCTCGCGCCACCCGGCAAACACCGCCGCCTTCTGGGCCTTGGGGTTGAGGGCGTAGCAGTCCTCGATGGCGCGCACCGCATGGCGGCAGGCGCTGCCGATGGCCTTGCCTTCGGCCTCCTTCGAAGCCGCCACTTTCTCGGGCGAGTCGATGCCGAGCAGTTCGCAGCCGGCCATCGGCACGGCGGCAAGGGCAACGGCAAGCAGGGCGAACAGGCGGCGCATGGTGTAGCTCGATAGGTCTTGTGGCAGATATCGGCTTTCCGATTCCGCACTTGAGCCCCCAAAACGAAACCGGCCCGCCTGCGCGAGCCGGTTTTGCAGGTGCGCCTCGCTCAGGCGCCGCGGGCCATCGCCATCAGGCGCTCGACCCGCTCCTCGGTCGAGGGGTGGGTGCTGAACAGCCCCCGCAGGCCGCCGCCGGACAGCGGGTTCATGATCATCATCTGCGCCGTTTCCGGGTGGCGCTCTGCAGCTTCCATCGGCATGCCTTGCGCATAGCGGTGGATCTTCTGCAGCGCGCTCGCCAGGGCCTGCGGGTCACCGGAGATCTCGGCACCGCCGCGGTCGGCCTCGAATTCGCGCGCCCGGCTGATCGCCATCTGGATCAGGCTGGCCGCCAGGGGCGCCAGGATGGCCACCAGGATGCCGACGATCGGGTTGGCCGGTCGGCCTTCGTCGTCGCGCCCCCCGAAGAACATCGCAAAGTTCGCCAGCATCGAGATCGCACCGGCCATGGTGGCGCTGATGGTGGAGATCAGGATGTCACGGTGCTTCACGTGCGCGAGTTCGTGCGCCATCACGCCACGCAGCTCCCGTTCGTTGAGCACGCGCAGGATGCCGGTGGTGGCCGCCACCGCGGCGTTTTGCGGATTGCGTCCGGTGGCGAAGGCATTGGGCGCCTCCTCGTTGATGAGGTAGACACGCGGCATCGGCAGCTGTGCACGCTGGGCCAGTTCACGCACCATGCGATAGAACTGCGGCGCGGTCGACTCGTCGACCTCCTGCGCGTTGTACATGCGCAGCACCATCTTGTCGCTGAACCAGTAGCTGAAGAAGTTCATCGCCACGGCCACGGCCAGCGCGATCATCATGCCGCTCTGGCCGCCGATGACCGCGCCGATGGCCATGAACAGCGCCGTGATGGCCGCCATCAGGATGGCGGTCTTCATCAGGTTCCACATCGTCGATTTCCTTTCGTGCCCCCGCTCGGGGTTGCGGCAGGTAGATGCGGCTGCCCGGCGGGAGTTCAACCGGCCATGAGGCGCAGTTGCGTGCCGACCGCCAGAGGGACAGCCTGGAGGAATTCGGCAGCGCCGACGCGTTTGCCACCGGGCCGTTGCAGCTGAGTGAGCGCCAGCGCGCCGTCGCCGCAAGCGACAACCAGCCTGCCGTCGCCGGCGTGCAGCACCACACCTGCCTCACCTTCCGCAGGGGCAGGCTCAGCCCGCCACAGCTTGATCGTCTGGTCACCCAGCACGAAGCTGGCGCCTGGAAAAGGATCGAAGGCCCGCACCCGGCGTTCGATCCGGACAGCAGGCAAGCGCCAGTCGATCGCAGCCTCCTGTTTCTCGACCTTGTGGGCGTAGGTGACGCCCTCGTCAGGCTGCCCGGCGCCGCGAAGACCGCCGCAGGCCGCCAACTCCAAGGCCTCGACGATCAGCCGTCCGCCCAGCGCGGCGAGCCGGTCGTGGAGGGTAGCGGTGGTGTCGCCCGGGTGGATCGGCTCGCGCTCCACCAGCAACATGTCGCCGGTATCCAGCCCCTCGTCCATTTGCATGATGGTGATGCCGGTTTGCGCATCGCCCGCCTCGATGGCCCGGTGGATCGGTGCAGCGCCGCGCCAACGCGGCAGCAGCGACGCATGGATGTTCAGGCAGCCCAGGCGTGGCAGCTGCAGCACCCAGCGCGGCAGGATCAGCCCATAGGCGGCCACCACGATGACGTCGGGCTGCGCCGCCTCGAGCGCAGCGCGCGCGCCGGCCGCTTCTTCCGGGTACTTGCCGTCCAGCCGCAGGCTGCGCGGCTGGATCACCGGCATCCCGTATTCGAGCGCGAACTGCTTCACTGGCAAGGCCTGCAGCTTCATGCCGCGTCCCGCTGGCCTGTCCGGCTGGGTGAGCACCAACTTGACCTCGAAGCCGGCGGCATGCAGGCGCTCCAGCGCCACCCGCGCGAACTCGGGCGTCCCTGCGAAGGCGAGCTTCATCGGCTCAGAGCGCGCGCACTTCGTCGCGCGTCTTCTTGAGCATCTTGGTCTTGATGCGATCGCGCTTGAGCGGCGAGAGGTACTCGACGAACACCTTGCCCATGAGGTGGTCCATCTCGTGCTGCACGCACACGGCCAGCAGGCCGTCGGCCTCGAACTGGTGACTCTGGCCGTCGCGACCCAGCGCCTTCACGGTCACGCGGGCATGACGCTTGACCTTGTCGTACACCTGCGGCACCGATAGGCAGCCTTCATCGCCCATCGTCATTTCATCGCTGGCCCAGACGATCTCCGGGTTGATCAGCACTCGCGGTTCGTCGCGTTCTTCGGAGGTGTCGATGACGATCACCCGTTCATGCACGTCAACCTGGGTCGCGGCCAAGCCAACCCCTTGGGCCTCGTACATGGTCTCCAGCATGTCGTCCACGAGTTGGCGGATGCGTTCGTCCACCTCGGCCACGGGCTTGGCAACGGTATGCAGACGAGGGTCGGGATAACGGAGGATGTTCAGCAAAGCCATGGCAATCGATCGAAAGGCGAAGAGCCATCCACCGGGTCTATGAGCGTCGAGACTGTGGATGGCGCGCAACGAAAGGCGCGGTTCCGGCTCACCAGGAGTCGGTTACCTGAGGCCAATTTCATTGCGGCATCAATGGTTTATGGGCAGAATCTGTGAAACTAAGTGAGGATTTTCGGCGAAGCTGCAAGGCCACGCACGAGGACCCCCTATCAACCACAGGGCGTTGGGAATTGTCGCACCGGCGCCGCTTGGAGACCGCTTCCATGACCCGTCGTGCCCCGCAAGCCACCCGCCCCGCCCGCCTGTTGCCGGGCGCATTGACGCTGCGGGTTGCCGCGTTGGCGGCTCTCGGAAGCCTCGCCGCAGGCACCGCGCTTGCCCAGAACTTCCCGAACCTGCCCATCACCCCCGGTCAGCGTGCAACGGCCCAGCAGGTCGCCCAGGCCGGCGTGCCGCTGTCGGAGCTGTCGCCCAACGCGCCTGACTCCTACACCGTCAAGCGCGGCGACACGCTGTGGGGCATCTCCGGCCTCTTCCTCAAGACTCCCTGGCGCTGGCCCGAGCTGTGGGGCATGAACATGGATCAGGTGCGCAACCCTCACCTCATCTTTCCCGGGCAGATCCTCGTCCTCGAAAAATCGGGCGACCGTGCGCGTTTGCGGGTCGGCCAGCCGGTGGGACCGGACGGCACGGTTCGCGTGTCGCCGCGCGTGCGGGGCGAAAGCATCGACAACGGGGCCATCGCGTCGATCCCGCTGCACCTGATCGAGCCCTTCCTCAACGAGGCAGTGATCTTCGAAAACAACGAACTCGAGCGCGCCCCCCGCATCGTCGCCACCCAGGAAGGCCGGGTGCTGCTGAGCAAGGGCGACACGGCCTACGTGCGGGGCGAGCTGAGCAACCTGCGTGAGTGGCGTGTGTTCCGCTCTGCAAGGCCGCTGACCGACCCCACCACTCGCGAGGTGCTCGGCTACGAGGCGGCTTATGTCGGCACGGCGGAATACGTGCGCCCCGGCGACACCCGCAACGTTGGCGGCACGACCGAAATCATCCCGGCAACCTTCACGATCACCGGCATCCGCCAGGAAGCCAACGTGGGTGACCGCCTTGCTCCGGTGCCGGCACGCGACTTCAGCAACTACGTACCCCATGCGCCGTCGGGGCCGGTGGCCGGGCAGATCGCCTCGCTGTACGGCGAAGCCCTGTCGGCCGGCCAGAACCAGATCGTGGCGATCAACAAGGGCGCGCGCGACGGCATGGAGCGCGGCCATGTGCTGGCCCTGTGGCGCGACGGTAGCCGCACGCTCGACAAGACCCAGGAGCGCCCGGTAGCCATCAAGCTGCCGGACGAGCGGCATGGCCTGCTGTTCGTGTTCCGCGTGTTCGACCGCATGTCGTACGCGCTGATCCTCTCCTCGCAGGACCCGGTGCGCGTGGGCGACCGCTTCACGCAGCCCTGAGCCCGGCTGCCTGCCGGTGATCGAGCGCGACGAGCTGGCCGCCTGGCTGCGGCTGGCCGAAACAGATCAGGTCGGCCCCGTCGCGGCACGCAAGCTGCTGGCGGCGTTCGGATCACCGCAGGCGCTCTTCGAGGCCGACACCGCGGCGCTTCGCGAGCTGGCGGGCCCGGCTGAAACGAACGCCCTGCTGCATCCGCCCGAGTCGCTCGCGGCACAGATCGAGAAGACCTGGCACTGGCTGCAAGGAGGCAGTGATCGCTCGGTCCTGACGCTCGGGGACCCCGCCTATCCGCCGGCGCTGCTCGAAACCGCCGACCCTCCACTCCTGCTGTACGTGATGGGAGATGCGGGCTTCCTGCGCCGCCCCTGCATCGCGATCGTGGGCAGCCGCAATCCGACGCCGCAAGGAGCCGACAACGCCCGCGCGTTTGCTGCCACGTTCAGCCAGGCCGGCCTTACCGTGGTGTCGGGCCTCGCCCTCGGCATCGATGGTGCAGCCCATGAAGGGGGCGTGTCCGGCCCGGGCGGCACGCTCGCCGTGGTGGGCACGGGGCTCGATCGCGTGTACCCGAGGCGGCACCACGAGCTGGCGCACCGCATCAGCCGCAACGGCGCCCTGGTGAGTGAATATCCGCTCGGCATGCCGCCGCTGCCGCCCAATTTCCCGAAACGCAACCGCATCATCGCCGGCCTGGCCGGCGGCACCCTGGTCGTGGAAGCGGCATTGCAGTCAGGCTCGCTGATCACGGCCCGGCTGGCGGTCGAGATGGGCCGCGAGGTGTTCGCGATTCCCGGCTCGATCCACTCGCCTCAATCGCGCGGCTGCCACGCCCTCATCAAGCAAGGAGCCAAGCTCGTCGACAGCGCGCAGGACGTGCTCGAAGAACTTCGCTGGGTGTCCGAGCCGGCGCAACCGGCCATCGCCGGGCCCGCCGGCAGCACCTCGCCGGACCCGATCCTCGCCGCATTGGGATACGACCCGGCCAGCCTCGACGCGCTGTGCGCCCGCACCGGTTTCGCGCCATCCGAGCTGAGCGCACGCCTGCTCGAGCTCGAACTCGAGGGGCGCGTGGCACGCCTGCCGGGACAGCTGTTCCAGCGCCTCGCGCAAGGGTGAAGAGCCCCGCCCATACCCGCGCGCAAAGCCTTACTTTTTCCCGCCGACGGCCAACGACCCTCGGGTATAGTGGGCCGCATCATGTTTGACGTACTCGTCTACCTGTACGAAAACTACTGGCGCCCCGACGCCTGTCCCGACCACGCGCAGCTGACCCGCAAACTGTCGGCCGTCGGGTTCGAAAGCGACGAGATCCAGGAAGCCCTTTCGTGGCTCGACGGTCTGGCGAGTGCGGCCGAATCGCACGACGGTATCCAGGGCGCCGACAGTCTGCGTGTGTACACGCTGGCCGAGCAGGACCACCTGGGTGACGAATCGGTTGGATTCATCAGCTTCCTCGAGTCGGCCGGCGTGCTGCGCCCGCCGATGCGCGAGATCGTCGTGGACCGCGCGATGGCCATCCCTGGCGGGCCGGTCCCGCTCGAAGACCTGAAGATCATCGTGCTGATGGTGTTCTGGAGCCTGGGCGAGGAGCCCGACGCACTGATCCTCGACGAGCTGTTCGTCGACGCTGCGGACCGCCTGATCCACTGAACGGGCGGGCCCCAACCGGTCTCGGCACCGGAGCAAACAAGACGGCCACCTTGCGTTGGCCGTTTCGCTTTTTGCTTGTCTGTTGTTCAGTGGATCAGCCGGCTCGGATCGACGTCGAGCTTCGCCAGCGCACTGCGCGTGGCCCGCACGGTGAGGGCTTCGTCCTGCGCGGGCACCAGCAGACCCGCCTGGAGGAACGCGGCCAGGCGGTGTTGCTGGAACAGCACCCCGCGGCCGGCCGGCGTGACGAACAGCGTGAGCTGCTTGCGCAAGCCCTGCCAGGCCAGCTGCACAGGCTCGTTGCGGCCGCGGTAGTCGAGCTTGTACCAGCTGCCCACCTGCAGCTCGCGCGCCCAGGTGAGCATGGCCGGCGTGGGCATCGAGCCACCCTCGCCGACCACCTCGAGTTCGGACGATTCGTGGCCCGAGAGGTCCAGCACCATCGACTCGTCGATCTGGACGTCCTCGGCTTCCGGCAGCAGCTCTTCCAGGGTTTCGAGCCGGGCCATCAGCTCGTTCAGCCGCTCGGTCGGGATAGTTGCCGCCTTCGCGGTGAATGCGGCCGCCAGCGAATTGTTCAGGGCCTGGATGTGCTGGTCCTGCTTCTCCAGCGTGATGCCGGCCTGTGCCATGCCTTCGCGCAGCGTCTTCAGCAGAGGCGGCAGGCGGCGAATGACCTCGGCCCGCTCCTCGCGAGACACCTTGGCGCTGGCGGACCAGATGAGGTCGGCGGCGGCCCGCTTCATCACCTTGGTCTGCTCGCTGGCCGGGCCGGACTTGACGCCGGTCATGGCCAGGACGTCAGCCCAGACGTGGAACAGGAACTCGCGCACGCCCTCCTGCACCGGCACCTCGTTGAGCATCTTGCGCAGCTCGATCGTGTACTGGATGGCCAGCGTTTCGCGCTGCTCGACCTGCTGGGCCAGCGACACGCCCTTGCGGGTGGCCTCGTTCTCGTTCTTGAAATAGTGCTCGAGGAAACGCTCGAACTCGGTCAGCACCGTCTGGAACACGCGACGGCCGGTATCGGGGTAGGCCTCGACCACCTGCACGACGCGCTTGATTTCCTTCTCGAGCGCGTCGCCGACCGCGCGCGTGGTGACGTCGAACCCCATCACACAGGCGCCCATGCGGTCGATCAGCTTGCGCGCCGGGTGGTCGGTGGTGGCAAAGAAGTCCGGCTCGCTGATGGCCACCCGCAGCACCGGCATCTGCAGCCGGGCGAACCACACACGCACCGCCGCCGGAATGCGTTCCTCGGTGAGGATGCTCTGGAACAGCAGCGCCACGATCTCGATCGTGGCGCGCTCGATGGGCGTGGTGGCCGCCTGCTTCAGCGCCTGCTTGCGCACCTGCAGCTCTTGCAGCAGCGCCGGTGTGCTGACCGGGCCCGCGGCCTCCTTGCCGGCCGAAGGCGCGAGGCGCTGGTGCAGGCTCTGCTGCGCCTCGTTGATGGCGGCCTTGAGCCCCGGGGACGGCTGCGGCTGGATCACCGTTGACGAGCTGAACTCGGGCACGTGCCGGCCGATCAGGCGGTTCAGCCGCCCCAGCACCGCTTCGGCGTGTTCTGAGGTGCGGGCCAGGCCGGCAGCCCGGGTCATGAGCCGGGTCTCCTCGCCCACCGTGTGGCGCGACAGCCCGGCGCTCAGCGTGGCGGCGCCTCCGGGGCTGCTGCCCAGCGGCGTGTTGCCGCTGCCCGGATGCCCGCCGGCGGCCCCGCGGCTGCGGCGGATGAACGGCCGCAGGTCGATCTCCGGCCGCACGCCATGGCTCACGAGCCAGCGGTTGGTTTCGTGGTACGCCTCTTCGACGAAGTGCGCGAATTCCTCGTGCAGCGCCGGCTGCAGCGTGCGCCACGCGTCGAGCGTAAGACCGGCGCTGCGCCAGGCATCGAGGACGAAGCGCGCCAGCACGTGGGGCCGCAGCACATCCTGCGGTTCGAGTTCGTCGCGCTGCTCGAGCACCGACATGCGCGAGCGCAGGTCGGTGAATTCCCACGAGGCCTTGTCCATCATCGCCAGCGCCAGGCGGGAGCTCAGGATCTCGCGCTCGATGGTGTCGTCATCCACGAGGGAGAAGTCGCCGCCGGAAGACAGCCCGCCGCGCGGCGGATTCGCCTCGGCGGCCGTACGGCCGCCCGCCGTGAGCGCGAAACCGGCACCGCGCAGGGCGGTGATCATGGCGTTCTGCCAGCGTGCACTGGCCTTGGGGAGATCGATCGCGACGTTGCGGCGCTTGGTGCCGGTTTCAGGATCGGTGGTCTGGTTGGCCAGCAGCCGCGCGCCTTCGACCACCGCATTGCCCACCTGCGCCACGCCCTGCAGCAGGAATTCCACATAGGCGCGTCGTGCCTGCGCGGCCAGAGCCTGAGGGTTGGCAGTGGTCGCCATGAGAGGGGCGATGCGAACTCGATCGGTAGTGAATGCCGGTCAACTCTACACCACCGCCCCGGCGTTGGGGTCGTCAGGATCGCCTTCCTTGCGCGCGGGAGCCTTCACGAGGTCTTCACGCTTGACACCCAGCCACATCGCGATGGCCGCCGCCACGAACACCGACGAATAGATGCCGAAGCAGATGCCGATGGTCAGCGCGATGGCGAAGTAGTGAAGCGTCGGGCCGCCGAAGACCAGCATCGACAGCACCATCATCTGGGTGGAGCCGTGCGTGATGATGGTGCGGCTCATGGTCGAGGTGATCGCGTGGTCGATCACCTCGTGCGTGGTCATCTTGCGGTACTTGCGGAAGGCCTCGCGGATCCGGTCGAAGATGACCACCGACTCGTTGACCGAGTAGCCCAGCACTGCCAGCACCGCCGCCAGCACCGAGAGCGAGAACTCCCACTGGAAGAAGGCGAAGAAGCCCAGGATGATGACCACGTCGTGGAGGTTGGCGATGATGCCGGCCACCGCGAACTTCCACTCGAACCGGAAGGCGAGGTAGATCATGATGCCGATCACGGTCATGGCCAGCGCCAGGGCGCCGTCGCGCGCCAGCTCGTCGCCGACCTGAGGCCCGACGAACTCGCTGCGCGACAGCCGCACCGGCTCGCCTCCGGCCGCCTCGCAGACCTGCCTGGACACCGCCTCGCCCTTGTCGGTGACCAGCTGGCGCTGCACCACCTTGCCCGACTCGGCCTGGCACAGCGTGTCGAACACGCGGGCGACCACGTCGGCCTGCTTCACGTCGCCGCGCAGCGGCAGGCGGATCAGCACGTCGCGCGAGCTGCCGAAGTTCTGCACCTGCACTTCGCCGAAGTTGAGCGCCTCCACTGCATGGCGCGCGCGGCCGATGTCGGCCGGCTGCGTGTAGGCCACCTCGATGACCGTGCCGCCGGTGAACTCGATCGAGAAGTGCAGGCCGCGCGTGACCAGGAAGAACACGGCCGCGGCGAACGTGACGAACGAGATGACGTTGAACACCAGCGCGTGCCGCATGAACGGGATGTCGCGCTTGATCCGGAAGAATTCCATCTGAGTCCTCTGAGTCGTTGTGCTCGCGGGGCCTGCGTCAGGCCTTGGCGGTCGGTTCGGCGTCGGGCTTCCACACCTGGCCGATCGACACCGACTTGAGCTTCTTCTGGCGTCCGTACCACAGGTTCACCAGGCCGCGCGAGAAGAACACGGCCGAGAACATCGAGGTCAGGATGCCCAGGCAATGCACGATGGCGAAGCCGCGCACGGGGCCGGAGCCGAAGGCCAGCAGCGCGAGGCCGGCGATCAGCGTGGTGACGTTGGAGTCGAGGATGGTGCCCCACGCGCGCTCGTAGCCGGCACTGATGGCTGCCTGCGGCGACGCGCCGGCGCGCAGCTCCTCGCGCACCCGTTCGTTGATCAGCACGTTGGAGTCGATGGCCATGCCCAGCACCAGCGCGATGGCCGCCATGCCCGGAAGGGTGAGCGTGGCCTGCATCATCGACAGGATGGCCACCAGGAACAGCAGGTTCACGCCCAGCGCGACGGTGGAGAACAGGCCGAACAGCAGGTAGTAGGCGCACATGAACACCGCGATCGCAATGAAGCCGTACAGCACGCTGTCGAAGCCCTTGGCAATGTTCTCGGCGCCCAGGCTCGGGCCGATGGTTCGCTCTTCGATGATTTCCATCGGCGCGGCCAGCGAACCGGCGCGCATCAGCAACGCCAGGTCGTTGGCTTCCTCGGGGTTGCGCATGCCGGTGATCTGGAAGCGGTTGGACAGCTCCGTCTGGATGGTCGGCGCCGTCAGCACCTCGGGCTTGCCCTTTTCGATCAGCACCACCGCCATGCGGCGCTTCACGCCCTCGCGGGTGGCTGCCTTCATGGCCGCGCCGCCCTTGGCGTCGAGCGTGACGCTGACCACCGAGCCGGAGTTCTGCTGGTCGATGGTGGCGTCGGCGCCGGTCAGGTTGTCGCCGGTGAAGATCACCTGCTTGGACAGCAGCAGCGGCTCCTCGCCGCGGCCGTCGCGGCGCGAATACAGCAGCTCGGTGCCGGGGGGCACCATGCCTTTCGTGGCGTCTTCGATCTTGGTCGGGTTGTAGTCGCGCACCTGCGGATCGGAATTCAGGTGCGCCTCGACCATGCGCACTTCCAGCGTCGCGGTGCGGCCGATGATGTCCTTGGCCTTGGCCGGGTCCTGCACGCCCGGCAGCTGCACCACCACGCGGTCGGCGCCCTGCTGCTGGATCACCGGCTCGGCGACGCCGAGTTCGTTGATGCGGTTGTGCAGCGTGGTGATGTTCTGCTTGAGCGCCTGCTCCTGCACCGCCCGCGCCGCCTCCGGCTTCAGCGAACCCGTCAGGCGCAGGTCGGCCCCATCGGCACCTTCGATCCACAGCATGTCGGGCTGCTGCTCGTTGAGCACCGACAGCGCGGCGGTCAGCGTCTCGCGGTCGCGGAAACGCACCTCCACTTCGTTGCCGTTGCGCGCGATGCCGGCGTGGCGGATGTTCTTCTCGCGCAGCGCGGTGCGCACGTCGCCAGCCACCGACTCGGCACGCTTGGTGATGGCCGCCTTCATGTCGACCTGCATCAGGAAGTGCACGCCGCCGCGCAGGTCCAGGCCCAGGTACATGGGCAGCGCATGCAGGCGGGTCAGCCAGGCGGGGGAGCGCGGCAGCAGGTTCAGCGCCACGATGTAGCCGGGATCGGCCGGGTTCGGGTTGAACGCGCGCAGCAGCGCGTCGCGCGCCTTGGTCTGCGTGTCGATGTCGCCGAAGCGGGCCTTGACGGAGTTGCCGTCGAACTGCACGAAGTCGGGCGTCAGGCCGGCGTGCTTGAGCGCGGCTTCGACGCGGCCCACCGCGTCGGGGCCGACCTTGATGGTCGCCTTGCCGCTGGACACCTGCACCGCCGGCGCCTCGCCGAAGAAGTTGGGCAGCGTGTAGATCGTGCCGATCAGCAGCGCGACGACGATGATCGCGTACTTCCACCAGGGATAGCGGTTCATGAGGGAGTCCTAGGTCGAACCGGAACTAGAAACAAAGCCGCGGCGTCAGCAGTGACGGCCGCGGCTTGCGATGAACGGACCGGGAGGAGCGCGCTTACTTCAGCGTGCCCTTGGGCAGCACCTGCACCACCGCGCCGCGCTGCACCTGCAGCTCGACGCCGTTGGCGACCTCGATGTACAGGTAGGCGTCGCCCAGCTTGGTGATCTTGCCCAGCAGGCCGCCGGCGGTGACCACCTCGTCACCCTTGGCCAGGGCCTCGATCATGGCCTTGGTTTCCTTCTGGCGCTTCATCTGCGGACGGATCATCACGAAGTACAGCACCACGAACATCAGCAGCAGCGGCAGCATGCCCAGGAGGCCGTCGGTGCCGCTGGTGGCGGCTGCGGGGGCAGCCTGCGCGAACGCGTTGGAAATGAACACGTCTCGATCCTTCAAACGTTGCTGGAAACAAACGGCGGATTGTATGCCGCCCATCTTGCACGGACGATGCGGCCCGGCTGGCGGCCGGCACGGGCTGTGCCGCGCCGCCGTCTTGCCTATCATGCGGGCGTCCCACGAGGAGCCTGCATGCAAAACCGCCTGGCCCGCACGATCTGCGCGGCTGCTCTGATCGCCACCAACGCCATGAGTTTCGCCAACCCCGCTGTTTCTTCCTTGCCGCCGTCAGCCGACGCCGACCCCTACCAGTGGCTCGAGGAGGTGCAAGGCGAGCGCGCCCTGGCCTGGGTGCGGGAGCGCAATGCCGCTTCCCAGGCGGCGCTGACGGCACGCCCCGACTACGCGTCCACCAAGGCCGCGTTGCTGGCTGTGCTGAATGCGCGGGACCGCATCCCGTATGTGCGGCGCATCGGCGGGCACGTCTACAACCTCTGGCAGGACAGCACCCACAAGCGCGGCCTGTGGCGCAGGGCGACGCTCGACGAATACGCCAAGGCCGAGCCGGCCTGGGAAAGCGTGCTCGACCTCGACGCGCTCGGCGCGGCCGAGAAGGAGAACTGGGTGTGGGGCGGCGCCACCTGCCTGGCGCCCGACTACGAGCGCTGCCTGGTGTCCCTGTCGCGCGGCGGCGCCGACGCGAAGGTGGTGCGCGAGTTCGACCTGCGGACCCGGCGCTTCGTCGACGGCGGTTTCGCCGTGCCCGAGGCCAAGACCGACATCGAGTGGATCGACCAGGACCACGTCTACATCGGCAGCGATTTCGGCCCCGGCTCGCTCACCGACTCGGGGTATCCGCGTGTCATCAGGCAGTGGAAGCGCGGCACGCCGCTGGCGCAGGCGCGCACCGTGTTCGAGGCGAAGCAGAGCGACGTCTCGGCCGGCGTCAGCGTGGACCCGACCGTGGGCTACCACCGCACGGTGTTCACCCGGGCGATCGACTTCTACACGACCGAAAGCTTCCTCCTCAAGGGCGGCCAGCTGGTGCGCATCGCCAAGCCGGACGACGCCGGCATCGCCTTCCACGGCCCCTGGCTGATGCTGTCGCTGCGCAGCGAGCTGCGACAAGGCGAACAGCGCTTCGCCGCGGGTTCGCTGCTGGTGGCGCGCGCAGACGCCTACCTGCGCGGGCAGCAGCGCCTGGAGCTCCTGTTCGAGCCCGCGCCCACCCGCTCGCTCGAGAGCTACACCGCCACGCGCTCGACCATCCTGCTCAACATCCTCGACAACGTGGCCAACCGCCTGGAAGAAGTGCGCCATGTGCAGGGCCGCTGGCAGCGCCGCGTGGTGGAGGCGCCCTTCCCCGGCAACATCGGCGTGGCCAGCCTGCACGACCCGGCGCTCAAGGCCGATCCGCTGGCCGAGCGCTACCTGCTCACCTATACCGACTTCCTCACGCCCGACTCGCTCTACCTGGGCGGCACCGGCAACAACCAGCGCCAGCTGCTCAAGCAGCGCCCGCCGCAGTTCGACGCCACCGGGGCCCGCGCGGAACAGCGCTTCGCCACCTCGAAGGACGGCACGCGGGTGCCCTACTTCGTGATCTGGCCGCAAGGTGCCAAGGCCGACGGCGACAACCCGACGCTGTTGTACGGCTACGGCGGCTTCGAGGTGTCGCTGCAGCCGTGGTATTCGGGCAGCTTCGGCCGCGCCTGGCACGAACGCGGCGGCGTGCTGGTGGTGGCCAACATCCGGGGCGGCGGCGAGTTCGGCCCGGGCTGGCACCAGTCGGCCATCAAGGCCAACAAGCAGCGCTCCTACGACGACTTCATCGCGGTGGCCGAGGACCTGGTGCGCACCGGCGTCACCTCGCCGGCGCGCCTGGGCATCCAGGGCGGCAGCAACGGCGGCCTGCTGGTCGGTGCGGTGGCGATGCAGCGGCCGGACCTGTTCAACGCGGTGGTGTGCCAGGTGCCGCTGCTCGACATGCGCCGCTATCACAAGCTGCTGGCCGGCGCCTCGTGGATGGCCGAGTACGGCGACCCCGACAAGCCGGACGACTGGGCCGTGATCTCGAGGTACAGCCCCTACCAGAACGTGAAGCGCGAGGCGAAGTACCCGACCATGCTCTTCACCACCTCCACCCGCGACGACCGCGTGCACCCGGGCCACGCCCGCAAGATGGTCGCGCGGCTCATGGAGCTCGGCCACCCGGTGCTCTATTACGAGAACATCGAGGGCGGCCACGGCGGCGCGGCCGACAACGAGCAGCGCGCCCACCTGCAGGCGCTCGAATTCAGCTACCTGTGGAGCCGCCTGGGCGGCGACACGCCGGCCCGGCACTGAGCCCGCCGGTTCGGGCGGCACCGGCGCGGCGCCCTCGGGCGCCGCATTTCTTTTGTGACCGCCGGAACTCGCCCCGCGGCACCGGGTCGTAAGCCGGTTGCGCCGGTGCCGCTGCACCGGCCGCAAGGGCCGCGCAGCCGGTTGTTGGTTGTCGAGCGCTTTCGCAGCCCGCTCATTGCTTGTTGTTGGTGCAAGGCCGGGTGACACCCGAAGACACCGGGCCTTGCGTTGTTGCGCAATCAAGGAGGCATGCGATGGCCAGGCTCAACGTCAATGGTCGTGTCCGCGAGTTCACTGCGGAACCCGACACTCCCCTGCTGTGGGTGCTGCGCGAGCAGCTCGGACTCACCGGCACCAAGTACGGCTGCGGCATCGCCGCCTGCGGCGCCTGCACGGTGCACATCGACGGCGTGGCCACGCGCTCCTGCGTGCGGCCGGTGTCCACGCTGTCGGCCAAGGAAAAGATCGTCACCATCGAAGGCCTGTCGCGCAATGGCAGCCACCCGGTGCAGAAGGCCTGGGCCGAGGTCGACGTGCCTCAATGCGGCTTCTGCCAGAGCGGCATGCTCATGGCCGCGGCGGCGCTGCTGAAACAGAAGCCCAAGCCCACCGACGCCGACATCGACGCAGCCATGACGAACATCTGCCGCTGCGGCACCTACAACCGGGTGCGCCGCGCGATCAAGATCGCCGCAGCTTGATGGCCCACCCGGAGCAACCGACATGGACACGCCGATCCCCATGCCCACGCTGACCCGCCGTTCCTTCATCGCCACCTCCACCGCCTTGGGCGGCGGGCTGTCGCTGGGCTTTCATGTACCGCTGGCCGCGCAGCAGGCCGGCACCCCGGCCGAGGTGAACGCCTGGGTCGTCATCAAGCCCGACGACACGGTGATCGTGCGCATCGCACGTTCCGAAATGGGCCAGGGCTCGCTCACCGGCCTGGCACAGCTGGTGGCCGAGGAGCTCGAATGCGACTGGGCCAAGGTCACCACCGAATATCCCACCCCCGGCCAAAACCTCGCGCGCAACCGCGTGTGGGGCAACTTCTCCACCGGCGGCAGCCGCGGCGTGCGCGAATCGCACGACTATGTGCGCAAGGGCGGCGCGGCCGCACGGATGATGCTGGTGCAGGCCGCCGCCGACACCTGGAAGGTGCCCGCCGCCGAATGCAGCGTGGCCAGCGGCGTGATCACCCACACGCCTTCGGGCCGCAAGACGAGCTATGGCAAGGTGGCCGCGGCGGCCGCCCGCCTGGCGCCGCCGGCCGACGTGCCGCTCAAGGACCCGAAGGACTGGAAGGTCGCCGGCAAGCCGGTGAAGCGGCTCGACACGCTCGACAAGCTGACCGGCAAGCAGGTCTACGGCATGGACCTCAAGCTGCCCGGCATGCTCAACGCGGCCATCAAGGACTGCCCGGTGTTCGGCGGCAAGGTGAAAAGCTTCGACGCGGCCGCCGTCGCAAAGCGCCCGGGCGTGCGGAAGGTGGTGGCCGTGGGCGACAGCGCCGTGGCGGTGGTGGCCGACACCTGGTGGCACGCCAAGACCGCGCTTGACGCCCTGCCCGTCGAATGGGACGAGGGCCCCAACGCCAAGGTCTCCAGCGCCGACATCGCCGCCATGCTGAAGGAAGGGCTCGACGCGCCGCAGGCCGCGGTGGGCCACCAGGTCGGCGACGCGCGCGCCGCGCTGGCCGGCGCCGCCCGCACCGTCGAGGCGGTGTATTCGTACCCGTTCCAGAACCACGCGACGATGGAGACGATGAACGCCACCGCGCGCTGGACGCCCGAGCGCTGCGAAGTGTGGACGCCCACCCAGAACGGCGAGGCCGCGCTCGCAGCCACCGCCGAAGCCGCCGGCCTGCCGCCGGCGCAGTGCGAGGTCTACAAGCTGCACCTGGGCGGCGGCTTCGGCCGGCGCGGCGCGGTGCACGACTGGGTGCGGCAGGCGGTGGCCATCGCGAAGGAGCTGCCGGGCACGCCGGTCAAGCTGATCTGGTCGCGCGAAGAAGACATGCAGCACGGCCGCTACCACCCCATCACGATGTGCAAGCTGCGCGCCGGGCTCGACGCGCAGGGCAACATCACCGGCCTGCACATGCGCATCTCGGGCCAGAGCATCGTGGCGGGCATCTTTCCGCAGAACATCCGCGACGGCCGCGACCCGGTGGTATTCCAGGGCCTCAACCCGCCCGGGCCCGAGGCCTCCATCGGCTACAGCTTCCCGGCGCTGCTGGTCGACCATGCCATGCGCAACCCGCACGTCCCGCCCGGCTTCTGGCGCGGGGTCAACCTCAACCAGAACACCATCTACCTCGAGTGTTTTCTCGACGAAGTGGCGCATGCCACCAAGACCGACCCGCTGGCGCTGCGCCGCAAGCTGATGGCCAGCCACCCGAAGCACCTGGCGGTGCTCAACGCGGCCGCCGAACGCGCCGGCTGGGACAAGCCGGCGCCCGCGGGCGTGTACCGCGGGCTCGCGCAGACCATGGGCTTCGGCAGCTACGTCGCGGCGGTGGCCGAGGTGTCGGTGAGCAACGACGGCGCGCTGAAGATCCACCGCATCGTCGCGGCCACCGACCCCGGCCATGCGGTGAACCCGCAGCAGATCGAGGCACAGGTCGAGGGCTCGTTCGTCTACGGCCTGTCGGCGGCGCTGTTCGGCGAATGCACGGTGAAGGACGGCCGCATCGAGCAGGACAACTTCAGCAGCTACCCGGTGGTGCAGATGGAACACATGCCGGCGGTGGAAACCGTCATCGTGCCTTCGGGCGGCTTCTGGGGCGGCGTGGGCGAACCCACCATCGCGGTGGCCGCGCCAGCGGTGCTCAACGCCATCTTCGCGGCCACCGGCCAGCGCATCCGCGAGCTGCCGCTGAAGAAGCACAGCTTGAAGAAGGCCTGAGCCGGTGGCCTGGCTTGCGATGGTGCTGGCCGGCGCGGTGGTGGGGGGTGATGCGATGCCCGAGCCGCTGACGCCGCACCCCGGCGACGCGGCCCGCGGCCGCGCCATCGTGACCAACCGGCAGGTCGGCCTGTGCCTGCTGTGCCACAGCGGCCCGTTCCCGGAAGAACGCTTCCAGGGCACCCTGGCCCCCAGCCTGGCCGGCGCGGGGTCGCGCTGGAGCGAGGGCCAGTTGCGCCTGCGGGTGGCCGATGCCCGCAAGCTCAACCCGCAGAGCATCATGCCGCGCTACCACCCCGCCGCCGACGAGCGTGCCGAAAGCCTGCACCGCGTGGCCCCCGCCTGGGCCGGCAGGCCGGTGCTCGATGCACAGCAGGTCGAAGACGTGGTGGCCTTCCTGCGCACCCTGCGCGAGCCGGCCCGATGAAGCGGCGCGACGTCATTGCCGCCACGCTGGCCTGCGGCGTCGTGCCGGCCGCCTGGTCCACGCCCGAAAGCATGGCGGCGGCCGTGCGCGCCTTCGCCGGCGGCGCGCCGGTGCTGCCGAATCCGAAGGTCCGGCTCGACATCTCGCCGCTGGTGGAAAACGGCAATGCGGTGCCGGTGTCGGTCAACGTCGACCATCCGGTCGAGGGCGCGGACGCCGTCGTCGCGATCGCGCTCTTCAACGAACGCAACCCGCAGCACGACGTGGGCGTGTTCACGCTGTCGCCGGCCGCCGGCCGTGCCTTCGTGGCCACACGCATCCGCCTGGCCACTTCGCAGAAGCTGGTGGCCCTGGCGAAACTCGCCGACGGCCGCTGCTGGTCGCACACCGTCAGCGTCGAAGTGACGCTGGCGGCCTGCATCGAGTGATCGAACGCCATGGCCACCGCCGCACGCACCGTCATCACGCTGCCCGCCACCGCACGCCGCGGCGACGTGGTGGAGCTGCGCACGCTGATCGGCCATCCGATGGAGACCGGCTACCGCGTCGGCGACGGCGGCCAGGTGCTGCCGCGCGACATCCTGCGGCGCTTCGAATGCAGGCTCGACGGCGAACTCGTGTTCGCGGCCGACCTGGCGCCCGCGATCTCGGCCAACCCGTACATCGCATTCACGCTGCGGGCCACGAAAAGCGGCACCCTGAGCTTCTCGTGGGAAGGCGACAACGGCTTCGCATGGACCGAAACCCGCCCGTTCACCGTGAGCTGAAGCGCGTCGCCGTGTGGGCCCTGGCCGCGCTGCTGGCGGGGCCCGCCGCCGGCCGCGACGAGGACGCCCGCCGCTCGGGCATGCACGACATGAGCCCGGCACTGCAGGCCATGCAGCAGGACGACACGCAGAACCCCGCGATGCTGTGGGTCGCCGAAGGCGAGGCGCTGTGGCAGCGCGACTGCGCCTCATGCCATGCGGACGCCGCCCGCAGCATGCGCGGCGCGGCCGCCCGGCACCCCGCCTTCGACAAGGATGCCGGCACGCCGGTGAACCTGGCCATGCGCATCCGCAGCTGCCAGCAGCACCGCGCCGGGCGCACCCCTTCGGCCTTCGAAAGCCGGGACCTGCTGGCGCTGGAGGCCTATGTCGCGTTGCAGTCGCGAGGCCAGCCGATCGCACCGCCCAGGGACAGGCGGCTCGAAACGGCCCGGGCCGAAGGCGGGCGCCTCTTCAACCGCCGCATCGGCCAGCTCGACCTCGCCTGCATGCACTGCCACGACCGCAACGCCGGCCAGCGGCTGGCCGGCAGCCTGATCCCGCAGGCGCATCCCACCGGCTACCCGATCTACCGGCTCGAGTGGCAGGGCCTGGGCTCGTTGCAGCGCCGCCTGCGCAACTGCATGACCGGCGTGCGTGCCGAGCCCTATGCCTTCGGCGCCGCCGAGCTGGTGTCGCTGGAACTCTTTCTTGCAGGGCGCGCCGCCGGCATGAAGCTGGAGTCACCCGGCGTGAGGCCCTGACGGCCCGGTGAAAGAAGCCGCGCGATCGCCAGCACCCCCGCCGCCGCGAGTGCGAAGCCGGCACTCAGCAGCGGCACCGCGCTCGCGTCGTCACCCGTGACGATGAAGGACGCCACCATCGGCCCGAAGGCACTGCCCAGCAACTGCGCCGCCGGCACCAGGCCGGCCAGGCGCCCGCTCGGGTCGGCCCGGAAGGCGAGGCCGATGTGGAAGGGCAGCATGAACAGCCACACGAAGCCGAACAGCGCGCAGGCCAGCACGAAGTGCAGGGTGGCGCCCGCTGGCAGTGCCTGCACGGCCAGCGTGACGGCCGCGAGCAGGCCTGAGGCCGCCGCCAGCACCGGCACGACCGGCAGCCGCCGCACGACGAGGGCGGCGACGCTGCCGCCGATCACCTGCATGACCAGCACGCCGGCCACCAGCGACTGCGCCGCCTGGGCCTGCAGCCCGACCGCCTTGCCCAGCGGTTCGAGGTAGGCCCAGAACGCGCCGAGCGTGGCCAGCTGCAGGAAGACCGCCGCAAGAGGCAGCAGCGTCGGCAGCGACCAGCGGAAGCCGCTCTGCGACGCGGGTGCCAGCGCCGCCAGCCGCGCCGGCTGGGCGAAGGCCAGCAGGCAGGGCAGCAGCGACAGGCCCGCGAGCGTGACGAAGCCGCCCTGCCAGCCCCACCGTGGGATCACCGCGTTGGCCAGCAACAGGCCCAGCGCGGCCTGCGCCAGCGTCTGCAGCACGAAGAAGATGCCGCCCACGCGGGCCGGGTTGGCGCTGCGCACCACCACGCCGGTGGTGCCCCACACGAGCACGCCTTCGGCGAGCCCGGCGGCGGCGCGCACGCCCAGCATCTGCGCATCACCGGTGGCCGCGGTGGTGAACAGGTCGAGCGCTGCGGCCAGCAGCGCGGCAAGGAGGGTGACGAGCCTCAGCCGCGCGACCGGCAGCACCGCATCGCCCAGCACCACGCCCAGGCCGAGCGTGACGATCTCGGCCATGGCCACCAGGCCCACGCCTTCGAGGCCGACCTGCTGGCGCTCGACCAGTTCGCCCAGCAGGATGGGCTGCACGCCGATCATCAGCACCGCGATCGAACCGACGGCGAGCGCGGCGCCCACCTGGCGCGCGGGGAGGCCGTCCAGGGCTTGTGGCTGTGGCATTGGCAGTGACATGGTGCTTCGGCCCTCGTGTTCGGCTGGGTGTTGGACTCGTTCACGCCTTCTCAGTAGCCGCGACTCTCTTCGGGCAGCTGCCCTTGCATGAAACGTTCCGCGGCGCGCCGCTGGTCCTTGCGCAGCCGCCGGTTCGCGATGGCGCGCACGAGCCACGGCAAGGGCCTCACGCGGCCGCCCGCGGCCATGGCCAGCACATAGGCCTTGGCGCACTTCTCGAACAGCTCCGCATTCAGGGCCAGGCGGGTGGCGGTCATGCCCAGGCAGGCCGGCCGGCCCTGCAGCAGCCGCGCGTTGCCCCGTTCGCCCATCGGGCCGATGTGGCGGGCCTGCTCGTCGAACACCTGCGGCATGGCACCGCCGAAGTCCACCAGGCAGCGCCCATACGCGCCGCCGCCGACGGCAACGGCGCCGACGTCGCCGCGGCGGCGATAGACGGCGGCGTGCGCATGCGCCTCGGGGGGCACGGACTCGCTCCAGCTCACACGCTGCGGCACGTCGTCGCCGGCCTCGGCCCACCACATCGCCTCGCCGCCCGGTATGCGCAGCGAGAGGCTCGCGCCCGGGCCTTCGAGCAGCTGCCGAGCCTGCAGCCGCTCGCGCAGCTGCTGCCACTGGGTGCGCAGGTCGGTGCCGGTGTCCATGTCGTCAGACCAGCTTGAACACGTCTTCGAATCGATTGAGCGCGTCGTCGATCACGTCGTCGGTATCGGCGAGGCTCGTGTAGATGCGGCTGCCGGCCAGCGTGACGAGGCCGTGCGCGGTGTAGGCCGCGCCCATCTCTTCCATCATGTGCTTGCGGCGCCTGGCCTCGTCCTTCACCCGCAGCAGCTTGAACACGTTGCTCGTGTCCAGCAGCAGCACGCCCGAGGTCTGCAGGTGCACGATGGAGCCCATGTTGTAGGTGACGTAAGGCAGCCCGCGCCGCTCGATGATGCCGGCCAGGCCCTTGCAGAGCCGATCGCCGGCACGGCCGGCCACGCCCGCCGCGTCGGTGCGCTGCGCTTCCAGCAGCGCGTGATAGCCGGCCACGCAGGACAGCGGGTTGGCCGACAGCGTGCCGCCCACGAAGGCGCGCCGTGCGGTGGTGCCGATGCCGCCCACCAGCAGCATCATCACGTCGCGGCGCCCGCCGATCGCGCCGGCCATCGGGTAGCCGCCGGTCAGGCACTTGCCCAGCACGGTGAGGTCGGGCGTGACGCCGAAGTAGGCCTGCGCGCCGCCCATGCCGAGCCGAAAGCCGGTGACCACCTCGTCGAAGATCAGCAGCGCGCCGAACTCGTCGCACAGCGCACGCACCTGCGCGTTGTAGTCGCGCTGCACCGGCCGGGTGCCGCTCTCCGGCCCCAGCGGCTCCAGCAGCACCGCCGCCGTGCCGCCGCGCAGGCGGTTGAGCTGCAGCTTGCGGCGCAGGGCGTCGAGATCGTTCGGGTGGCACTCCTGCGTGTGGCCGGTGGCCCCGCGCGGAATGCCCACCGCCTCCATGCGGCCGGTGCCCGGCAGCCGCATGCCGTAGACGAGCTGGTCGCTCCAGCCGTGGTAGGCGCCGCCGATCTTGATGATCCATTTCCGCTTCGTGTAGGCGCGCGCCAGCCGCACCGCACCCATCACCGCCTCGGTGCCCGAGCCCAGCAGCCGCAGCATCTCGACGCCGGGCATCGACCGGCACACCAGCTCGGCCAGCTTCACTTCGTATTCATGCAGCAGGCCGGTGACCGGGCCGCACGCGTCGAGCACCTCGTTGACCTTCTGGCGCACGAGCGGGTGGTTGGAGCCCAGCAGCGTCGGGCCGCCGGCCTGAAGGAAGTCGATGTAGCGGTTGCCGTCCACGTCGGTCAGGTGGGCGCCCTGCGCCTGGGCGACGGCCAGGGGGAACGGGTGGTTGAAGGCGAGGTTGTGCTGCACGCCGCCGGGGATCACCGCCTTGGCCTGCTCGGCCAGCCGCTTCGAACCCTGGCAGCGCTCGTCGAACCAGCGCATGACCCGCTGCATCGCCTCGGGACGGATCGGTCGCATCGGCTGCTTCACGAGCGCATCGAAGCGGCGGTAGAGGTTGTTCACGTCGGGCCAGGCCGAGATGGCGGGGGCGGGCGTGGCGGCGGCGTGGATGGGGGCGAGGTTGCTCATGGAGTGCTGTGGTGTGGGGAGGTCGGTGGAGGGCCGGCCAGCAGATCGGCCACGCGCGCCAGCGCGGCACGCCGCGACGGGTCCTGCCCGGCCTGCCGCCGGATGCGCTGCGCCAGTCGCTCGCGCGCCAGCGATTCGAGGTCTTCGACGGCCTGCACGGCCTGCTCGATGCCGGGCCCGCAGCACAGCACGCCGTGGTTGAACATCAGGTAGGCGTTCACCTGCGGCTGCAGGCTGCGCGCGAGCCGGGCCGACAGCCAGCCGGTGCCCGAAGGGGCGTACCCCACCACGGGCACCCGCGGCCCCAGCGTGTGCCGCAGCGCGCCCGCAGGCACGTCGAGCGCCTCGCCGATGAGCGCACAGGCGCTGGCCACCGGCTGGTGGGTGTGGATGCAGCATTGCACGTCGGCCCGGGCGCGCAGCACCTTCGCATGCAGGCCGCTTTCGACCGAGGGCGCGCGATCGCCTTCGACCTGCACCAGGTCGGCCAGACGCAACACGCACACGTCGGCCGCGCCCATGCTGAGGTAGTCCGTGGCCGACGGGGTGACCGCGAAGTGCCCGGCATCGATGCGCAGGGCGATGTTGCCGCCGGTGCCGGCGAGGTGCCCGCGGTGCGAGAGCCGGACGCACAGCTCGACGACGGCTTGGCGAATCTGCAGCGTGTTCATGCGGGCGCAGCCTGCGGTGCGTTGAGCCGGTGGTACAGCGGCGCGAGGCGCGCACGCACTTCCTTGAAGGTCTCGAACTTGTCGGCGTACAGGCGCCGCAGCGCGCTGGCCGGCTCGTAGGTGCGCCGCACCTGGCGCAGCGAAGACAGGTCCGAGAAGCCCAGCGCCCCCAGCCCCACCGCCGCGATGTAGGCCGCGCCGATCGCATTGGCCTGGATGGGGCTGGCCAGCTGGCGGATCGGCCGGCCGGTCACGTCGGCCATGATCTGGCACCACACGTCGGACTGCGCGCCGCCGCCCACCGCGGTGATGGCGCCGGTATCTCGCCCGAGCAGCCGCGCGAAGGGCTCCAGCATCCAGCGGGTGTTCAGCGCCACGCCTTCGAGGAAGGCCCGGAAGATGTCCTCGCGCGAATGCTCGAGCGAGAGGTTGATGAGGCCGGCGCGCAGGCAGGGGTCGTCCACCGGCGTGCGTTCGCCCAGCAGCCATGGCGTGTAGACCAGACCGCGGGCCCCGGGCGGCACGCGCGCGGCGATCCGGTTGAGCACCTCGTAGACCGCCGGATGCTCCTCGTCGCCGGCCAGTTCGTCCGGGTGGTAGAGGATGCGGTCGCGCAGGAACGAGAGGTTCGCCCCGGCCGTCGACTGCAGCGCCATCGCGAGGTAGCGGCCGCCCACCGCGCAGGGGACGCTCGCGATCTTGTGGCGCACGTCGGTCTTCATGAACGGCACGTGCGCGCCCAGCCAGGACGAGGTGCCGAGGTACAGGTGCGGCTCGAAGTCGCCCACTGCCGCGCCCACCGCCACCGCCGACGTGTCCACCGCGCCGCCGATGACCACCGTCGCCCGGTCCAGGCCCAGCGCCTGCGCGACCGCCGGCAGCACCGGCCCCAGCACGTCGGTGGACTTCACGATCTCCGGCAGCTTGCCGGCATCGATGCCGAGCGCGCCGACGAGCCCTGCGTCGTAGCGCACCTGGTGCGGGTCGCGGTTGTCGGTGACCCAGGCGGTGACCAGCGAGTCCTGCGTGGCGCACAGGCGCCCGCACAGCCGCAGGTTCAGGTAGTCGGGCACGTTGAGGAACTTGCGGGTGCGTTCATAACGCGCCGGCTCATGGTCGCGGATGTAGGCCATGTGCCCCGCGCTGTCGCGGCCCGACAGCGACGGCGCACCGCCGGTGAGCCGCAGCCAGCGCCACAGCTTCAGCGGGCCATAGCCCTCGACGTTGAGCAGGCGCCCGCGCACCCGCCGCCCGATGGCGGCTGCGCCGCGCGCGTCGAGCCAGGTCATGGCCGGGCCGATGGCTTCGCCGGCGGCGTCGACGCACACCGTGCCTTCGGTCTGCGCCGAGCAGCACACCGCCACCACGCGCCCGCGCAGCGCCGCATCGGCCGCCAGCAGCTCGCCGGCACCGCCCATGAAGGCGCTCCACCAGTCGCGCGGGTCCTGCTCGGCCAGCGCGCCCTGCACCTGCAGCTTCACCGGCCTGAAGGCCCACGCGTGCACCGTGCCGTCCAGGCCCACGAGGGCGCACTTGCAGCCCGAGGTGCCCAGGTCGACGGCCAGCACCAGCCGTTCGTCGGCGGCGCGGTGCATCAGAACTTGCGCGACACCGAAACGACGAGCTTGTCGCCGTCGGTGGCGCGCAGCCGGTTGCCGTCCTGCGCGAGATAGAGCTCGCGCACCCGGGTGTTGGTGCTCACCCAGTCGGCGCTCCAGTCGAAGCCCCATTGCCGGTGCGTGATGCCGATGCGCCAGTCGGCGAAGTCGGCTTCCCGGAAGTTCTCGATCTTCTGGTAGCCGGCATGCAGGTTGAGCGTGGTGGCCGGCGTGAGGTTGTACTTGTAGTCGAGGTCGAACAGCCAGCTGCCGCGTGAACCATGGTCGCCGCGCGCATAACACTCCAGCGCCTGCGTCGGGTCCGGCATCAGCAGCAGCATCGTGCCGCACACGCCGCCGGTGTTGGCCCCGCGGTAGGTCTTCGAGATCACGTTGAGCACCCGGCCCTCGAGCGCGCCGTAGCCGGCCTCGAGCACCGCGAACGAAGAGTCGTACTTCGTGGTGCGGAAGTCGCCCGGCATGCCGGTGTTGAAGTCGAACGACTGCGGCGCCTCGAACTTCGCGCCGGGGAAGCGCTCGGTGGCGAGGCCGGCGCCGAAGTGCCAGCCTTCCGGGTCGCCGAAGCGGTAGCCGCCGGCCAGCGTGACGCCCACGCCCTTGCCGTCCAGGAACTGCTTCTTGCTCACCGAGGCGAACTCGACCAGCGCCACCAGCCCGCTTTCATGGGCCGCCTGCAGGCTGAGCTTGGCGCCCGGCCTGTTCAGCGAATCCGAGATGCCGCGCGTGCGCTGGTCGGAGGTGAGCTTCACCTCGGCGTCGATGGCATAGGAAGCCGTGTCGTTGCCGGCGGCAAGCGACACGCAGGCGGCGGTGCCGAAGAGCAACGCGGCAACGGAGGAAGGCAGCAGGCGGGACGGGTGCATGGGTTTCTCCGGGGGCGGTTGGTGGTGGCGAGAGGGATCAGGACTTGCAGGACGGCGTGGCCGGCAAGGCGGCGGTGCGCCGGAGCAGCTCGGTCTGGCCGAGCACCTCGACGCCGA
>CAMLNA010000008.1 GCA_946481025.1 uncultured Rivibacter sp. | reverse complement strand
TCTGGCCGAAGCCGTCGAGGAAGTAGGTGATGCCCAGCGTGGCCATCAGCAGCGTGATGCCCTCCTGGTTGACCAGCTTGGACAGGCACAGGCGCTCGATCAGCCAGGCCACCGCGACCATCACCACCATCGCGAGCACGAAGGCGGCCACGTTGGCGAACAGCTTGCTTTCGATGCCGGTCCAGCCCGGCAGCCATTCGGAGAAGCGCGCCATGGCGAGCGCGGCGAACAGCACCATCGCGCCCTGGGCGAAGTTGAAGACGCCGCTGGCCTTGAAGATGAGCACGAAGCCCAGCGCGATCAGCGAATACAGCATGCCTGCCATCAGGCCGCCGATGAGGGTCTCGAGGAAGAAGCCCATGTCGTTGTGTCCTTCGTCCTTCAGTGGCTCGTGCCCAGGTAGGCCTTGATGACCTCGGGATTGCTGCGCACCTCGTCCGGCGTGCCGTCGCCGATCTTCCTGCCGTAGTCGAGCACCACCACGCGGTCGCTGATGTCCATCACCACGCCCATGTCGTGCTCGATCAGCACGATGGTGGTGCCGAACTCGTCGTTGACGTCCAGGATGAAGCGGCACATGTCCTGCTTCTCCTCGACGTTCATGCCGGCCATCGGCTCGTCGAGCAGCAGCACCTGCGGCTGCATCGCCAGCGCGCGGCCCAGGTCCACCCGCTTCTGCAGGCCATAGGGCAGCCGGCCCACCGGCGTCTTGCGATGGGCCTGGATCTCGAGGAAGTCGATGATGCGTTCGACGAACTCGCGCTGCGCGATCTCCTCGCGCTGGGCCGGGCCCAGGCGCAGGGCCTGCCAGAACAGGTTGGACTTCATGTGCAGGTTGCGCCCGGTCATGATGTTGTCGAGCACGCTCATGCCCTTGAACAGCGCCAGGTTCTGGAAGGTGCGGGCCACGCCCATCTCGGCCACCTGGCGCGAGTTCATGTGCGTGAACGTCCTGCCGCGGAAGGTGATGGAGCCCTGCTGCGGCGTGTAGACGCCATTGATGCAGTTGAGCATCGAGCTCTTGCCCGCGCCGTTGGGGCCGATGATGGCGCGGATCTCGTGCTCGCGGACGTTGAAGCTGATGTCGGTGAGCGCCTTGACCCCGCCGAACGACAGCGAGATGTTCTGCACGTCGAGGATCACGTCGCCGGCGCGGCGGGCAGCCGCCGGGCGCGAGTCGTTGGCCGCGTCCACGGCCTGGTGCAGCGGCATGTCGGCGCCGGCGGCGCGCAATGCGGTGGCGGCAGCCATCATGCGGCCCTCCTCACGGCAGGATAGGTGGGCGCATCGGCGATGCGCAGCTCGGCCGACACCATGCCGGTGCGGCCGTCCTCGAACTTCACCTGGGTCTCGATGTACTGCGAGGCCCGGCCGCCGTACAGCGCGTCCACCAGCACGGCGTACTTCTCGCCGATGTAGCCGCGGCGGACCTTGCGGGTGCGGGTGAGCTCGCCGTCGTCGGCATCGAGCTCCTTGTGCAGCACCAGGAAGCGGCTCACCTGGCTGCCCGCGAGCCGCTCGTCGGCGGCGAGGTCGGCGTTGACCTTGGCCACGCAGTCGCGCACCAGCTCGTAGACCTCGGGCTTGCCGGCCAGGTCGGTGTAGCCGGCATAGGGCAGGTTGCGCTTCTCGGCCCAGTTGCCCACGGCCTCGAAGTCGATGTTGATGAAGGCGCAGACCTTCTCGCGCCGGTCGCCGAAGGCCACGGCCTCCTTGATGTGCGGGAAGAACTTCAGCTTGTTCTCGACGTACTTGGGCGCGAACATCGCGCCGTCGTTGCTGCCGCCCTTGATGCGGCCCACGTCCTTGGCGCGGTCGATGATCTTCAGGTGCCCCGAGGCGTCGAGGAAGCCGGCGTCGCCGCTGCGGTACCAGCCTTCGGCGGTCTTGACGTCGGCCGTGGCCTGCGGGTTCTTGTAGTACTCCTTGAGCAGGCCGCCCGAGCGGATCAGCACTTCGCCGCTGTCGTCCACCTTGATCTCCACGCCTTCGATCGGCACCCCCACCGTGTCGGCCTTCACTTCATGGTCGGGCTGCAGGCACACGAACACTGCGGTCTCGGTGGAGCCGTACAGCTGCTTCAGGTTGATGCCGATGGCGCGGTAGAAGGTGAAGAGGTCCGGGCCGATGGCCTCGCCGGCGGTGTAGGCCACGCGCACCCGCGACAGTCCCAGCGTGTTGCGCAGGGGGCCGTAGACCAGCACGTTGCCCAGTGCGTAGAGCAGGTTGTCGAGCGCGCCCACCGGCTTGCGGTCCATGCGCGCCGGGCCCACCCGCCGGGCCACGTCCATGAAGCGGTTGAACAGCCAGCGCTTGGGGGCGCCCGCGTCTTCCATGCGGATCATCACGCTGGTCAGCAGGCCCTCGAAGATGCGCGGCGGCGCGAAGTAGTAGGTCGGGCCGATCTCCTTCAGGTCGATGCTCACCGTGCTCGACGACTCCGGGCAGTTGACGACGTAGCCGCACACCAGCCATTGCGCATACGAAAAGCAGTTCTGCCCGATCCAGGCGGGCGGCAGGTAGGCCAGCACCTCCTCGGCGGCGCTCAGCTTGTCGAAGCGGGCACCGGCCTGCGCGCGGTCGAGCAGGCTGGCATGGGTGTGCACCACGCCCTTCGGGTTGCCGGTGGTGCCCGAGGTGAAGAACATCGCCGCCACATCGCCCGGCGCGGCCTTGGCCACTTCCTGCAGGTAGAACTGCGGGTGCTGCGCCTCGTGCCGCCGGCCCTCCTCGACCAGCGCGTCGATCGACGCCAGCCCCGGCTCCTTGTAGTTGCGCAGGCCGCGCGGATCGTCGAACCAGATGCGGGCAAGCCCCGGGCAGTCGCCGCGGACCTCGAGCAGCTTGTCCACCTGCTCCTGGTCCTCGACGATCGCGTAGGCGACCTCGGCGTTGTTGAGCGGGAACACGAACTCGGCCGCCACCGCGTCCTGGTACAGCGGCACCGGAACGGCGCCGAGCGATTGCGCGGCGAGCATGCCGGCATACAGCCGCGGCCGGTTCTCGCCCACCACCACCAGGTGCTGCCCGCGCCGCAGCCCCGCGGCCGCGAGGCCGCAGGCCATGTGGCGCACCAGCTCGGCCAGTTCGCGCCAGCTGAAGGTCTGCCAGATGCCGAGGTCCTTCTCGCGCAGGGCGGGCGCGTCGGGTCGCTGTGCTGCGTGCTGCAGCAGCAATCGTGGGAAGGTCGCTTCCACCACGTCTCCTTTGGCTGTGTGCTTCGCCGGCAGCGGGTCGGTGCCTGTGCTTGTTGTTGCTCCACAGCTTAGAGAGATGTTTGACGCCCGGTTGTCGTTGTGCTGACAATCCTAGGGACACCCCGAGGGGGGCTTTCCCGGGGCGCGACTGTCATTGCAGCGTCAATCGGCGCGAGCGTTCGAACCGCATGCCCTTCATCGACTCCACCGCCCACGTCCTTCGCGTGCCGCCGCTGCGGCAGCGCGCTCGTCCGGCCACCGACGCGGAGCTCGCCATGGTGCCGTGGCTGGCGGTGGTCGACGGCGTGGGTCGAGAGCGGGTCGTCAACGAACTGCAGGTGGCCGATGCCGAGGTCGGCGAGATCGTCTGCAAGATCGGCCGGCCGGCCAACTTCTGGTTCGGCGTGGTCGACGGGCTGCTCAAGATGAGCAACGACAGCACCGACGGCGCCAGCGTCACCTTCGCCGGCCTGCCGCCGGGCGGCTGGTTCGGCGAGGGCACGCTGCTCAAGCGCGAGGCCTATCGCTACAACGTGCTGGCGCTGCGCAAGAGCGTGGTGGCGGGCCTGCCCATCGACACCTTCCACTGGCTGCTCGAGACCAGCATTCCCTTCAACCGTTTCGTGCTCAACCAGCTCAACGAACGGCTGGGCCAGTTCATCGCCGCGCGCGAGATCGACCGCATGAACGACCCCGACTCCCGGGTGGCCCGCAGCCTCGCGGCGTTGTTCCACCCGACGCTCTATCCCGGCGTGGGGCAGATGCTGCGCATCACCCAGCAGGAACTCGCCTACCTGGTGGGCCTGTCGCGCCAGCGGGTGAACGAGGCGCTGCACGTGCTGCAGGAGGGCGGGCTCATCCGCATCGAATACGGCGGGCTGAGGGTGCTCGACCTGGAGGGCTTGCGGCGCAAGGTGGTGTCCGCCCGGGAAGGCCGCGCAGGCTCCCCGGGGTCTACTACCTGAGTGGTGCCGCAGTGGCGGCCGCCGCGGCCGCGTCGAGCAGGTTGCTCACCCCCGCCGCCACATGCCCCGCCGGCACGTGGTTGGCCGCGTGTTCGACATGGCGCGTCTGGTCGTCGAAGAAGAAGTCCGGCTCGAACTCGCGCAGGAACTCGCCCTTGGGCAGGCCGCCCAGGAACATCGCCTCGTCCACTTCGATGTGCCAGTCCATCAGCGTGCGGATGGCGCGCTCATGGGCCGGGGCGCTGCGGGCGGTGACCAGCGCGGTGCGGATGTGCATGCGCTCGGTGCCGGCCTGCTGCAGCTTCTGCAGCGCCTCGAGCAGCGGCTTGAACGGGCCGGCCGCCAGCGGCTTGGCGGCGAGGTCGGCCTCGTTGCGCTGGAAGGCGTCGAGCCCGCCGCTCTGGAAGATGCGCTCGGACTCGTCGGAGAACAGCACCGCGTCGCCGTCGAAGGCGATGCGCACCTCGTTCGGGTGCTCGGCCGATGCACGCGCCGCGTTGGGCGCCACGCGGGCGGCCGGCACGCCGGCCTCGAGCGCCGAGCGCACGTCGGCTTCATTGGCCGACAGGAACAGGTTGGCGTGCAGCGGCTTGAGGTAGCGGTAGGGTGACGCGCCGCGGGTGAACACGCCGCGCTGGATGGGCAGGCCGAAATGCTGCGCCGAGCGGAACACCCGCATGCCCGAGACCGGATCGTTGCGCGACAGGATCACCACCTCGACCCGCGGCGGCTGGTCCGGCGTGTTGAAGGCGAGCAGCTTGCGCACCAGCGAAAAGGCCACGCCGGGGCGTGCCGGCTGGTCGAGCCGGTCGAGCTGCAGCTGCATGTAGGCGCGGTCGTCGGCCGACTCGAAGAGGAGGTTCTCCTCCTCGAAGTCGAACAGGGCGCGTGAAGAGATGGCGACGACCAGTTGGCCGTCCAGGGTGGCGGGCATGCGCCGAATGATAGAGGCCCCTGCTTAGACGGCCTGGAGGCCGCCCAGGCGGAACACCCGCACCGACTCGACCAGGCGGCAGGCCTGCTCCTTCAGGCTTTCGGAGGCGGCGGCGCTTTCTTCCACCAGCGAGGCGTTCTGCTGGGTCACCTGGTCGAGCTGCGAGACCGCCTGGTTGACCTGCTCGATGCCCTGCGTCTGCTCGGCAGCCGTGCCGCTGATCTGGGTGATGAGCTCGCTCACCTGCCGCACCTGCGACACGATGCCCTGCATCGCACGGCCGGCCTCGCTCACCTGCACGCTGCCGGCCTCGACCTTCTCGACGCTGGTGCCGATGAGCCCCTTGATCTCGCGCGCGGCCTCGGCGCTGCGCCGGGCGAGGCTGCGCACCTCGGATGCCACCACCGCGAAGCCGCGGCCCTGTTCGCCGGCGCGCGCGGCCTCCACCGCGGCGTTGAGCGCGAGGATGTTGGTCTGGAAGGCGATGGTGTCGATCACGCCGATGATGTCGCCGATGCGGCGGCTTGCGGCGCTGATCTCCTCCATCGTGCCAACGACCCGGCCCACTGCCTCACCGCCCTGCGCGACCGCCTCGCTGGCCTGCGCCGCCATGCGGCTGGCCGCATGCGCCGCCTGCGCGCTTTGCGCCACGGTGCTGGCGAGCTGTTCCATGGATGCAGCGGTCTGCTGCAGGTTGGCGGCCTGTTCCTCGGTGCGCTGCGACAGGTCGGTGGTGCCGCTGGCGATCTGGGTCGAGCCGGTGGCGATGTTCTCGCTGCCGTCGCGCACCTGCGCCACCACCCGGGCCAGGCTCGCATTCATGGCCTGCAGCGCCTGCATCAGCCGGCCGGTCTCGTCGCGCGAGGTGACCTCGATGCGCGAGCCCAGGTCTCCGGCGGCCACGGTTTCGGCCACCTTGACCGCCGCTTCCAGCGGGCGGGTGATGCTGCGCGACAACCACCAGGCGGCGGCCGCGCCGAGCGCCAGCAGGGCCGCGCCGATCGCCCACAGCATCGTGCTGGTGCGTTCCACGCTGGCCTGCGCGGCGGCGCCCGCCTCCATGGCCACCTTGTTCTGCAGCGACACGAGTGCGGCCACCTGCACCTGCAGCGCGTCGATCGCCGGCAGCGTTTCCTGCTGCAGCAGGTGCTCGGCATCGTTACGGTGGCCCGCGGCCAGCAGCTGGTCCACCCGGGTGAAGGAGGCCACGTAGGCGCGTCGCCTGATCTTCAGCTCGGCCAGCACCGCCCTGGCATCTTCACGGCGCACCAGGCGGTCGAGCGTGGCGAGCGCCTCGTCGATGATCTTCTTGTTGTGGCTGATGCGCTCCCGCACGCTGGCGGCATGCGCCGCGTCGCGCACGAAGAAGAGTTCCATGGTGCGCCGGGCATTCGCGCGTGTCGTGGTGTCGATGGTGGCGGCGGCGCCGGCCTTCGTCCATTCTTCGCCGACGATGCGGCCGATGGTGTCGCCCAGTTGCGCCAGGCGGGTCACCGACAGGCCCAGGGCGACCGCCAGCAGCACCAGCAGCAGGCCGAAGCCGAGACCCAGGCGCGGGCCGATGTTGAGGTTGCGGATCACGGACATTCGGGTTCTCCCTGAAAGGTGTCCGCTACATCGGCGCAGGCCGGGCGCCCTTGACCCCTCCTTGGGGGGAGGTTTGACATGGCTCAAGGGCCATGTCGAAGCCGCAGCGCCTTACTGCACGAAGCCGATCGGCGAGCGCTTGCCGCCGGGGGCGGGCAGGTCCTGCACCATCACGGTGTCGCGCCCCGCGAGCTTGGCATTGCCGAACGCCGCCACCCAGGCGCGGCGCATCTCGCGCGGCGCCAGGTCGGCCAGGCGGTCGAGCACCGCGGTTTCGGGCTCGGGCGCGAAGCGGCTGCCCCAGTCGTGGTCGGCGCGGATGCTCCGGTACAGCTTGGCCGCGATGCGGCGCGCGGCGTCGGCATCGGGCATCTGCACTTCGTAGACGTTCACCCGGTTGAGGATGGGGTCGGGAATCGCGCGCGCATCGTTGGCCGTCGCCACCCAGATCACCTGGCTCGCGTCGATCGGCACCTCGGCGAATTCATCGATGAAGGAGCCGGCGGTGTCGTGCTCGAGCAGGCTGTACAGCGAGCCGAGCGGGTCGTAGGTCTGCTCGCCGCTGGTCTTGTCGATCTCGTCGACCACCATGACCGGGTTGGCGTATTGCCCGTCGACCAGCGTTTCGAACACCTTGCCGGGGCGCGCGCCTTTCCATTGGCTCGAGGCGCCCGACAGCACCCAGCCCGCGGTGAGCGAACTCATCGAGACGAAACCCATGCCGGTGCCCAGCAGCTGCGCGATCTCGCGCGCGAAGTGCGTCTTGCCCACCCCGGGCGGGCCCAGCAGCAGCATCGGCGTGATCTCGAGCGCGTCGCGGCTGTCCTGGCACAGCGCGAGCTGGCGCTTCACGTCGTCGAGCACCTCGTGGAAGTTGGGCAGCTCGTCGTACAGATGCTCCATGGCCGGCAGCCCGGAAGGCTTGACCTGGAAGCGCTCGGGGCCCTTCTCGAGCATGCGCTCGTAGGTGGCGCGCAGGCCCTCGTGTTCCTTGTTGGGCAGCTTCTCCAGCCGGCGCTCGACGTCGCCCACGCGGAAGACGCTGCGCATCAGCGCGATCGGTATGCCGCTGCCGGCCCGCTGCACGGGAACGAGATCGGTGGTGGTGGTGCTCATCCTCGAACCTCCGAAAAGACACCCTGCCAAATGCATGGCCCATTGAAGCAAAGTCCTCGGTGCCCGAGCACCAGAACAAGAGGACCTTTCACCGGTTTTAGTGTGCAACCGCCGTGCCACGGTTCAATGGCAGCCGGCACGCCCGAGTGCTAGCGGCCGCGAGCGGCGGTCCCGCAAACAATTGAAACGAAAACCGCGGTGCCGCGAAACCTCGGTGATACGGCCGGCGCGCACCATGCCGGCTCCTCCATACAAGACACCCGAGGCCGCTGCCATGAACCTGATCGACGCCCGCTTCTCCGCCCTGCTGCCGCAACGCGCCGCCGGCAAGGACCTGGTGCTTGCCGTGCTGCGCGCCGCCCGAGGAGGCGACGCCGCCGCGCCGCGGCAGTCGCAGCCGGCGGCGGCCATGCCGGCCTGGGACGACACCCGCCCCGTCGTCTTTCGCAGCGAGGCCTTTGCCGAAGACCTGCTGGAGCTGGCCTGATGCTGCCGGCGCCGGTGCCGCCCGGGCACATGCCGGCCAGACGCTGGCATGATCGGGCGCTTGTCGGGCTCGACGAGGGGGGCGCCATGGTGGGACAGGCCAGCTTGCTGGTGGTGGACGACGAACCCGAGTTGCGGGCGCTGCTGGCCGAGTACTTCGGCGCCCAGGGCTTTGCGGTGCACACCGCCGAAAGCGCCGAGCAGGCGCGCGCGTGCGTGGCCCGCGGCGTGCCGTCGGTCGCGGTGCTCGACATCAACATGCCCGGCGAAAACGGGCTGTCGCTGGCGCGCTGGCTGCGCGAGCGCCACCCGGCGATGGGCCTGCTGATGCTCACCACCGCCGGCGACTCGGTGGACCGCGTGGTCGGCCTCGAAGTCGGCGCCGACGACTACCTGCCCAAGCCGTTCGAGCTGCGGGAGCTGCTGGCGCGCGTGCGCGCGGTGCTGCGACGGCTCTCGGTGGCGGCTGGCGCCGCCAGCGCGAGCGCCAGCGCCGCCGCACCCACCGACACCGCCCAGCGCGTGGCCTTCGGCGCCTGCACGCTCGACCTCGAGCAGCGCCGCCTGCTCGGCCCCGACGGGCTGGACATCGCCATCACGTCGGCCGAATTCGACCTGCTGGCGCTGTTTGCGCAGCACCCGAACCGCCCGCTCAACCGCGACCAGATCATGGAGCAGGCGCACAACCGCGGCTGGGACGTGTTCGACCGCTCGATCGACCTGCGGGTGATGCGGCTGCGCCGCAAGATCGAACGCAACCCCGACAAGCCCGAGGTGCTGAAAACCGTGCGCGGCGTGGGCTACGTGTTCATCCCCCGATGAGCGACCGCGCGCCCGGCCTGCCGTCCTTCCTGCACCCGGTGGCGCCGGGCGTGGGCGACACCACCGAGCTGCCGGTGCCCGACCTGGGCATGCTCAAGGCGGTGCTCGACAGCGTGCCCGGCCGCGTGGTGGCGGTGAACACCGCCTTCCGCTACGTCTACGTCAACCACGAGTTCCTGAGCTTCATGGGGCTGGAGGCCGGCCAGGTGCTCGGGCGCACGGTGGCCGAGGTGGTCGGCGAGGAGGCCTTCGCGCTGTACCGCCCGGTGATCGACCGCATCATGGCCGGCGAGTCCATGCGCTGGGAGGGCTGGCGCGACTACCCCGCGCAGGGCCGCCGCTACGTGCAGGAAACGGTGCGGCCCTATGCTGCGCCCGGCCAGCCGGTGAGCGCCATCCTCGCCTTCAACCGCGACCTCACCGAGCTGAAGCACCACGAGATGGAACTGCAGGCGCGGCTCGCACAGCTGCAGGCCACCGAGCTGCTCAAGTCCTCCATCGTCGACCACGCGCTGGTCGCGCTCATCTCCACCGACGCGGCCGGCCGCGTCGTCGAGTTCAACCCCGCGGCCGAAACCATGTTCGGCCATGCCCGCGAGGCGGTGATCGGGCAGCTGGTGTCCGACCTCATCGTTCCCGAGCGCTTTCGCGCCGCGCACATCGCCGGCATGCGCCGCATCGGTGCGGGTGGGGAGGCACACGTGCTCGGCAAGCGCATGGAGATCGAGGCGCTGCGCGCCGACGGCACCGAGTTCCCGGTGGAGATGGTGCTGTGGCGCACCGAGGTGGAAGGGCAGGACCATTTCACCGCGTCGCTGAGCGACCTCACCGACCGCCGCCAGGCCGCGCGCGAGATCGAGCGCCAGCGCGAGGCGCTGCGGCAGAGCGAGAAGCTCACCGCCATGGGCAGCCTGCTGGCCGGCGTGGCCCACGAACTGAACAATCCGCTGGCCATCGTGATGGGGCGCGCCAGCCTGCTGGAGTCGAAGTGCCGCGACCCGGTGCTGCAGGCCGACGCGGCCAGCATCCGCGAGGCGGCCGAACGATGCGGGCGCATCGTGCGCACCTTCTTGTCGATGGCGCGGCAGAAGCCGGGGGTCCGTGCGCCGGTGCAGGTCAACGACATGGTGCGCGGCGCGGTGGACCTGCTGCAGTACAACCTGCGCACCAGCGGCATAGTGGTGGACCTGCGCCTGGCCGAAGGCCTGCCCGAGGTGGTGGCCGATGCCGACCAGATCGGCCAGGTCGTGCTCAACCTGCTCGTGAATGCGCAGCAGGCGCTGGGGGCCTGCGGGCCGCCGCGTGTGCTGCGGGTCGAAACCGGCGTGGAGGCCACGCGGCCGAACCGCACGCCGCGGGTGTGGCTGCGGGTGGCGGACAACGGCCCGGGCGTCGCCGCCGAGCACCGCCCGCGCATCTTCGATCCGTTCTACACGACCAAGCCCGAAGGCGCCGGCACGGGCCTGGGGCTCGCGGTGTCGCGCTCGGTCGCACGCGAGCACGGTGGCGAGCTCGCGCTCGAAGAGCGCTGCCCGTTCGACACCGGTGCCAGCTTCCGGCTGAGCATTCCGGTGGCAGCAACCGAGGCGCTGGCGCCCGAGCCGCCGCCGCTGCTGGCGCTCGACACCGACATGTCGGTGTGGCGCGTGCTGGTGGTGGACGACGAGCCCCAGCTGTGCGACCTGCTGCGCGAAGTGCTCGAGGCCCAGCAGATCGAGGTGGCCACGGCCGAGTCCGGCGAAGTGGCGCTGGAGCTGCTGCAGGAGGCGCGTTTCGACGCGGTCGTGTGCGACCTGCGCATGCCCGGCATGGACGGCCCGGGCCTGTGGCGCCTGTGCTGCGAGCGGCATCCGGCCCTGGCCCGCCGCTTCGTGTTCGTCACCGGTGACACCTTGTCCACCGGCGCGCGCGAGTTCCTCCAGGAGACCGGCTGCACCTGCATCGAGAAGCCGTTCGCCCCGGCCGAGCTGCTGCAGCATGTGTTTGCCTGCCTGGAGGCGCCGGCTCCGGCGCCCCAGCCGCAGGCCTGAACCGCGCTGCCGCTCAGGCGGCCGCGGCCATCGGTTCCTGCTGCGGCACGGCCGCCTGCATGGTGCGGCTGACCATCGTGTACATCGCGACCCAGGCGGCCCGCGTGGGCAGGTCGAAGGCCGGGCCCAGCCCCTGCTCGAGCGTGGCGATCAGCGCACGGCCCACCGTGTCGTAGTGCTGCGGCTTCACCCCGTAGGCGTCGTGCCGGCGGCCGAGGTTGCGCAGCACCGGCACCAGGTGCTCGGGCTGGTCCAGCGTGCGCACGGCGGCCGCGATCATGCGCATCAGCGCCTCGCCCTGCTCCGTCATGTCACCGCGGAACATCGACCGCAACGACGGATCGGCCGCGAACAGCTTGTCATAGAAGATCGCCGCCGCCTGCGGCGCGATCGGCGCCACGCGCGCAAAGCTGTCCTGCACCAGCGCGGTCTGCTCGGGAGTCATCATCATCGGAACCTTCCTTCATTCGCTTCATTGGGAAGCCTCAGTGTGGAAGGCGAACGTATCGACGAGATGTCGCCCAGCGTTTCGATTGTTGGCCCCTGCCTCAGCGCGCCACCACCGCCACAAACCGCAGCAGCGAACCAGAGCAGCAGCGAGGGAGTAGACGCCGCGGATCCGGCTCCGCCGGTCCGCCAGCGTCGCCCCCTCGAGGGGGAGCGCCGCAGGCGCTACGGGGGGGAGCTACTTCACCCAGGTATTGAGCTGAATGATCGGCAGCAGCACCGCCAGCACGATCAGCATCACCACCAGGCCCATCACCACGATCAGCAGCGGCTCCAGGATGGTGGCCAGCGCCATCGCGCGGCGCTGCACCTCGGCGCCCAGCTGCACCGCGGCGCGCTGCAGCATCACCGGCAGCTGGCCGGTCTGTTCGCCCAGCCGCGCGAACATGGCCAGCAGGCCGGGGAAGCGTTTCTTGCCGGCGAGTGCAGAGGCCAGCGGCGCGCCTTCGCGCACCTGCACCAGCGCGTCCATCGCGTCGACGCGCATGGCGCGGTTCGACAGCGTCTCGGCGCCGGCCTGCAGCGCCTTCAGGATGGGCACGCCCGCGCCGGCCAGCATGGCCAGCGTGCCGGCGAATCGCGCGGCGTTGTAGCCGCGCGAGAGCCGGCCGATCAGCGGCAGCGTGAGCCAGAACGCGTCGAAGCGTTCGCGGAAGGCCTCGTTGCGGCGGGCATACAGCAGCGAACCCGCGCCGCCGGCAATGGCCAGCAGCATGAACCAGCCCCAGCTGCGCACGAAGCTGCTGATGGCCAGCATGGCGCTGGTGAGGAAGGGCAGGGCGCGCTTGGAGCCGGCGAACACGCTGGCGACCTGCGGCACCACGTAGGTGACCAGGAACACGACGATCACCACCGCCACGATGGACACGATGGCCGGATACAGCGCCGCGCCGATGAGCTTGGCCTTCAGGGCCTGGCGCTCTTCCAGGTCGTCGGCCAGCTTGTCGAGCACGGTGCCGAGCTGGCCGCTCTGTTCGCCGGCAGCCACCACCGCGCGATACACCTCGTCGAACTCGCGCGGCGCGCTGGCCAGCGCGCGCGCGAACGGGGCGCCGGCATTGACCTCGGCACGCATGTGCGCGAGCAGCTCGCGCTGCTTGGGGTCTTCGGCCTCGTCGGCCAGGGCGGTGAGCGCACGCTCGAGCGGCAGGCCGGAGCCCACGAGGCCCGCGAGCTGGCGTGTCCAGATGGCCAGTGCCGTGGCGCTGAACGCCCGCCCGCGGCCAAAGGAAAACTGCCCGGTGTTGGCGGCTTCCGAGGCCACCTGCGTGACTTCGAGCGGCACCAGCGCCTGCGCCCGCAGCTGGGCGCGGGCGGCCTTGGCGTTGTCGGCCTCCAGCAGGCCCTTGGTGGCGCGGCCGGTGGCATCGACGGCTTCGAAGCGGTAGGCAGGCATTTTTTGGGTGGTGACTGGCGCTGGTGACTAGTGACCGGTGGCTGGTATCAGTGACCCGTCACGGATCACTATTCCCGTGTGACTCGCATCAGTTCTTCGAGCGAGGTGATGCCGGTCTTCACCAGCCGCTCGCCGTCTTCGCGCATGGTCTTCATGCCGGCCTGCTCGGCCGCGACGAACAGGCGCGATTCGGCGGCCCGGCTGTGGATCAGGTTCTGGATCTGGTCGTCCACCACCATCAGTTCGTAGACCCCGCAGCGGCCCTTGTAGCCGGTGTTGGCGCATTCGGGGCAGCCCACCGGATGCCAGCGGCCTTGCGCGTCCTGCTTCTTGCACACCGGGCACAGCTTGCGCACCAGGCGCTGGGCCAGCACGCCCAGCAGCGAAGAGCTCAGCAGGAAGGGCTCGATGCCCATGTCGGTGAGGCGGGTGACGGCCGACGGCGCGTCGTTGGTGTGCAGCGTGGCCAGCACCAGGTGGCCGGTGAGCGAGGCCTGGATGGCGATCTGCGCGGTCTCGAAGTCGCGGATCTCGCCGATCATGATGACGTCCGGGTCCTGGCGCAGGATGGCGCGCAGGGACTTGGCGAAGGTCAGCTCGATCTTGGCGTTGACCTGCGTCTGGCCGATGCCGGGCAGTTCGTATTCGACCGGGTCTTCCACCGTGAGCACGTTGGTGGTGGAGGTGTCCACCGTGCCCAGCGCCGCGTACAGCGTGGTGGTCTTGCCCGAACCGGTGGGGCCGGTGACGAGCACGATGCCGTGCGGCTGCGCCACGAGCTTGTTGAAGCGCGTGAGCGTGTCGCCGCTCATGCCGAGCGACTCGAGCGAGAACTTGCTGGAGTCGCCCTTGTCGAGCAGGCGCAGCACGGCGCGTTCGCCGTGGGCCGAGGGCAGCGTGGAGACCCGCACGTCGATCGCGCGGCCGCCGATGCGCAGCGAGATGCGGCCGTCCTGCGGCAGGCGCTTTTCGGCGATGTCGAGCTCGGCCATGATCTTCAGGCGCGAGATCAGCGCGGCGTGCAGCGCCTTGTTGGGCTGCACCACCTCGCGCAGCGTGCCGTCCACCCGGAAGCGCACCGACGAGCTGCGTTCGTAGGCCTCGATGTGGATGTCGGAGGCGCCGTCCTTCGCGGCCTGCGTGAGCAGCGCGTTGAGCATGCGGATGATCGGCGCGTCGTTGGCGGCCTCGAGCAGGTCTTCGACCGCCGGCAGGTCCTGCATCAGGCGCGACAGGTCCACCGCGCTTTCGACCTCGCCCACCACCGCGGCGGCGCTCGACTCGCCGCCGGCATAAGCCGCGGCGATGCGGTTGGCCAGCGTGGAGGTGGCTTCCCGTTCGATGCTGTCCACCGCGTACAGCCGCAGCACCTCGGACAGGGCCGAGGGCGACACGCCGGTGTCGGCCCACAGCGTGAGGTGCTCGCCGTCGTCTTCGAGCAGCAGCGTGTGCGCCTTGGCGAAGGCGTAGGGCAGGGGATGGCGGGCGCCCATGGCGTGTCCTCCTGCGAAGTTCAGCGCAGCGGCGCGGAGGCCGACGGCGCGATGGGCGGCGGCGGCTCCTGCTTCGCTGCGGGCTGTGCAGGGGCCGGGGTCTGCAGCGGCGGCAGGACCGGCGCTTCGTTGATCGGCAGCAGGAATCGGTGCTCCGGCTGGTTGGCCTGCTGTTGCGCGCGGATCACGTCGTAGCGGTCCACCGTGAGCTTGTTGGCGCTGGCCTGGTCTCGCATCACCACCGGCCGCAGGAACACCATCAGGTTGCGGCGTTCCTTGGTGCGGCTTTCGGTGCGGAACAGCGCCCCCAGCACCGGGATGTCGCCCAGCAGGGGCACCTTGGACCGGGTTTCCTCGAAGCGGTCTTCGATCAGGCCGCCCAGCACGATGATCTGGCCGTCGTCGACGACCACATTCGATTCGATGGAACGCTTGCTGGTCGACGGGCCCGCGTTGGTGGTGCCCGGTGCGACCTGCGACTCGACCTGCGACGACTCCTGGAAGATCTGCATGCGCACCGTGCCGCTTTCGCCGATCTGCGGCTTGATGCGCAGGGTGATGCCCACGTCCTGCCGCTCGATGGTCTGGAACGGGCTGCTGGTGCCGGTGCCGGTGTTGGTGAACTGGCCGGTCACGAAGGGCACGTTGCGGCCCACCACGATCTTGGCCTCTTCGTTGTCGAGCGTGATGAGGTTCGGCGTGGACTGGATGTTGACGTTGGTCTGGCTCTGCAGCAGCTTCATGATGGCGGCCAGCCCGTAGGTACCGCCGAAGTCCTTGATGAGGCCGATGTTCAGCCCCTGGCCGAGCAGGCTGGCCGGCGTGGCGGTTCCGGTGCTGCCGGCCAGCAGCGCGCTGGTCACGTTGAGCAGGTTGCCGGTGCTCCCGAAGTTGGTGCCGCCCACCACGCCGTACTTGTCGCCTTCCTTGCCGAGCAGGCCTTGCCACTGCACACCGATGTCGGCCGCGTTGTTGCCGGTCACCTCGACGATCAGGCTCTCGATGTAGACCTGTGCGCGGCGCGAATCGAGCTGGTCGATCACGGCGCGCAGCTGGCGGTACACCGGCTCGGTGGCGGTGATGATGAGCGAGTTGCTGGCCGGATCGGCCTGGATGAAGCCGCCGGTGGACGGCTGGCCCGACTGCTGCACGGGCGCGGTGGCCTGGGGCGACGCCGCCCCGGTGGCTTGCTGCTGGCCGGTGTTGCCCAGCGTCGTGCCGGTCTGCTGCGCGCCCCGGCCGAGGGCCGAGTTGCTGCCCAGCGATCCGCTGCCGGTGTCGGTGCCGCTGCCACCGCCCGAGCCGCCGCCGAACGACGCGCGCAGCACCTGCGCGAGCTTCACGGCGTCGGCGTTCTTCAGGTACACGACGTGGATGTTGCTGCCGGCGATGCCGCCCTGTCCGGGCCGGTCGAGCTTCTCGACCACCGACTTGACCAGCGACAGGCGCGCCTGGTTCGGCGAGCGCACCAGCAGCGAGTTGGTGCGCGGATCGGCCAGCACGGTGAGTGCGCCGCCGCCCGGGGCCCCCTGGATGGCCGGCGCGCCCGAGGTATCGGCCAGGCGCTGCACCAGCGCGGCCAGGTCGGAAGCCGCCGCGTGCTGCAGCGGAATCACCTCGAGGTCGGTGGCGGCCGGCACGTCGGTCGCCGCGATGATCTTGGCGATGCGCGCGAGGTTGTCGGCGTAGTCGGTGATGACGAGGCTGTTGTTGCCCGGGTTGGCGTTGATCGTGTTGTTGGGGCTGATCAGGGGGCGCAGGATCGCCACCAGGTTGTTGGCGTTCTCGTGCTGCAGCCGGAAGATCTGCGTGATGATCTGGTCGCCGCGCTGCGTGACGGCACCTACCGACACGGTGCCGGTCTGCAGCTTGGCGTCGGCCTCGGGCACCACTTTCAGCAACCCGGCCACCTCGATGATCGCGAAGCCGAGCCCGCGCAGTGCGGCCTGGTAGTTGAGGAAGGCCTCGCGCGGCGACAGCGGCTGCTCGCTGTAGAGCGTGACCGTGCCCTTGACACGCGGATCGACGAGGATCTGCCGGTCGAGGATGGCGCCCATCGCGCGCGTCACGCCTTCGATGTCGGCGTTGACGAAGTTCAGCGTCACCGGCTCGCTGCGCTTTTGCTGCTGCTGGGCCACCAGCGGTGCCGGGGCGGCCAGGCAGACGGCCAGCAGCGCCGAAAGGGCGCGTGTGCATAGCGTGGTGGCCCGGCGCGGTGACTGGAGAGAGTTGATGCGCATGGTCATCCGATCGAAATGACGGACCGTGCGCCGTCGCGCCGTCCGATGATGTTCAGCAAGTTCGTCAAGGCGGCCTGCTCTTGTTCGTTGGCGGTGGCTTCGCCCCTGAAGCGCAACCCGTTCGGGCCCCACTGGCCCTCACCGGAAAGCCGCAGCGCGCCGTCGATCGTGCTCAGCTGCAACTGGGCCGCGCCGGCATTGGCGGGGTCGCCCGAAAGGTTGAGCCGGTAGCTGCCCAGGCGGTCCAGCGTCGTCAGCCTGGACGACACGTTCATCAGGTCGACGCCGGCCATGCCTTCCACGCGCAGCCGGCCCTGCACCACTTCGAGCTTGAGGCCCTGTGCCGTGAGGCGCACCGCCCCGCCGAGCTGCAAAGTATTCCATGGGGTCCCCAGGCCGCCAAGCCAGGCGCTGGGCCATTGCCCGACCCATGGGCCGCCCGGCAGCAGTGCCACGCTCACGCGGCCGAAGCCCGGCTGGATGCGAAGGCCGAGCGTGCCGTTGATGCAGCACTCGTGCCGGGCCTGCAGCAGGAAGCCGAGCCCGGCGCCGCTGATGTCGGGCCGCAGGGACCACTCGATGCGCCCGGGCAGCGAGCGCGCATCGCGGCTGCCCGGGCCGGCGGTGAGCACGGCCACCGCGCTGCCCGACCAGATGGTGCCGCGCGCATCGGCCAGCACGAAGTGCTCGTTCGAGGCACCTGCCACCGCTGAAGCAAGCCAGGCTGCCGGCGCAAACAGCACCAGTCCGGCCAGGCTGCCCAGCACCGCGCCCCACACGGCCCAGCGGCCGCCGGCCTTGCGGGCCTTGGCCCAGCGTGCCACTTCCAGCGTGGACTCGCCCCAGCGCGTGGTGGGCGCCGCGCCCCGGCGGGCCGAACGCCAGGGCAGGCGCGAGCGGTTGAAGGATGCGAATGCCATAGGGTCGGTCTCTTGTTGTCGTGTCAGCCCGGCCGGCCCAGTGCCAGCACCACGGTGCCGCTGTAGCCGCCCGCCTCGCCCGTGCCGCGAGACAACTGGGCTTCGAGCACGCGCGCGCGTGCCGCGCTGCGTACTTCACCCAGCCACGCCGCAAGCGCCTCGCCCGGCACCCCGTTGAGCGTGACGGTGGCGCGATCGCCCTGCAGGTTCACTCTTGCCGAGGTGCCCAGGCGTTCGGTGGCGCCGCGCAGAGCCGCTTCGGCCTGCGACGTCGACACCTGCGGCGTGGCACGCAGCGTCTCGGCTTCGCCGGCCAGGCGCTGCATCTGCTGCAGCTGCAGGTCCAGCGCCTCGAGCTGCCGCGGTGTTTCGCGCAGCGTGCGCAGTGCCGGCTGCACCGCGATGGCCCAGGCGATGCCGAAGCCCAGCACACCGGCGGCGACGGCCAGCAGCCGCCGTTCGCGCGGCGGGAACTTGTTCCAGCGCGCGAGCGCCTGGGTGCGCAGCGCCTTGACGGCCGGGGGGAGTCGATCGCTCATGAACGGCCTCCGGCGCGCGAGATGGTGATGCGGGCCTCGGCCGCCTCGATGTTCCAGCCGCTCGGTTCGAGGGTGCTGCGGAACTGGTCGATCTGCTCGGGGCCCCAGTTCGGCACAGCCAGCGTGAGCGAGCCTGGCTCGAACTTGAGGTTCTGCACCGGCTGGCCTTGCGGCCACGCACTCGCAGCGGCCTGCAGCAGGGCCTCGAGGTCGCTGTCGCCGGCCTGGCCGGCCGCGGCGCGCAGCGCCTCGGTTTCGCGCTGCATCTGCACGGGCGCGTCGAGCACGGCGCGCACCTGCGGATGCGCGGTCTTGAGCAGCTGCACCATGGCCTCGCGTTTGCTCGACAGCGCGAAGCGCTGCTGGAAGGCCCACACGTTGAGCCCGATCAGCTGCAGCAGCACCAGGGCGACCGCTCCCAGCCGCACCGGGCGCCAGGCGGGGCTCATGAAGCTGCGCCAGCGGTCGCGCAGGGCGTCGACGCCGCGATGGCGGGGCGCCAGCTCGAACTGGCGCAGGTTCCACAGCGAACGCGCCGCCGCGAGGGCGCGTTCGGCCGGCGTGACGACCGTGACGGCGGTGCCCAGCCAGCGTTCCGCGGGAGCCGCGACGGCTGGCGTGGCGGTGAAGCCCACGCTGGCCGGCAGCGGCTGCGGCAACAGCGCGCGCGCCAGGCCGCCCTGCAGCGGCCAGGTGGCCACGCCGTTGCCGTGCGACCAGGTGAGGCCCACGGTGAGCTGCGTGCCGTCGTGCGGGTGGCTGAGTTCGTGGAAGTGGCCGCTCGGCGGCTCGTCGGGCCAGGCCGTGGGCACCACGCGATCGACCCGCAGGCCGGCCTGCTCGATGCCGGCGAGCTCTGCGGCCAGCCAGGCGCGGTTGCAGGCCGCGACCCACGCCTGCTCACCGGCCTTGGCCTGCGGCGCGAGCGCGAGGTGGGTCTGCTCTGTGTCGTCGAGCAGCGCCTCTTCGAGGACGCCGGCCAGCGCCGCGCGCAGGCGCGTGACCGGCGCCTTGGGCACGGTGATGCGGTGCCAGCTCACGTCGGACTCGGCCAGCACGGCGATCACGCTGTCGGCCTTGGGCAGCAACGCAGGCGGGCACTGCCCCTCGCGCTGCACCGACATGGAGTCGCTGCTGAGCACGTAGGCGATTTCGCCGCTGGCGCGCGGCGCCGCGGCGTTGTCGGCCCCCGGTGTGCGCGAACGCAGCCGCGGGCGCGGTGGAATCAGGACGACCAGAAGGCTCATGAAGGATTCAGCGCTGGGTGCATGGCAAATGCGGCCGAGATCATGCCCTATGAATCAAGGACTTAAGAGTTCTTTTTGTAGCATCTTCGTAGCATTTGCCGGCTCAGGGTTTGCCGCCCGCGGACTCGACGCTGGCGATCCTTTCGCGGCGCAAGGCGATCACTTCGGACGACATGCGCTCGACCAGCGAGCGCTCCTCGACGATGCGGTCGTCCAGCCGCAGCTTGCCGCGCACTTCGAAGTAGCGCGAGCGCACGTCCACGCGCTGGCTGTTCAGGGTCTGGCCGGGCGTGGCGAGCAAGGTCTGCACATCGCCCAGCTGCTTGAACGGCTGCCGCTGCCGCGTCTGCACGAGACGGTCGGCAATGGCCAGGTTGAGGCCGGGGATCACCGCGGCGATGACTTCCTTGCTGGCGGTGTTGAGGTTGACCGGCGAGGGTTGCGGCAGCAGCGTGACGTAGGGGCGCAACTTGGCGATGGAGCCGGCTTCCACCCCGAGCCAGCTCAGCTGGTCCATCGAGGTGGGCAGCAGCGGGGCGTTGGTCTCGTTGGTGCCGGTCGCGCCGGAGGTGTAGCGCACCGCTTCCCCCATGCCTTGCGCAATGAGTTGCGCCACGGAGGGCGACACGCCGACGTATTCGCACAACAGCTGCAGCGTCTGCAGTTCCTCGGGCTGCGGCTTGCCGCTCGGGTCGATCAGGTTGCGCAGGTTGTAGCGCGCCTGTGCGTCGAAGATCACGCCGGAGAGGAAGGCTTCCGGGCCGTCGTCGGTGCTCGCGTCCTTGTCGGCGGCGAGAAAGCTCGACAGCCGCGCCTCGGCCAGCGGCACCGCCCAGGGTTCGCCGAGGTGGTCGTACTGGTTGCCTGAGCGGTTGTCGCCCTTCTGGTCTTCCTTCAGGATCAGCCGGGCCCAGTCGAGCGCGCCGCCCAGTACCCAGTACGACTGCGCACGGCTGCGCTCGGCGGCTTCGACCTGCACCGCGCGCCACTGCTGCCACACCATCGAAGCAGCCAGCGTGGCCACCAGCGTCACGATGACCATGGCGGTCAGCAAGGCGGCGCCTTTCTGACCTCGCGAGCCATTCAGCCGGGAAGAGCGGGTCACGGCTTGATCCTCACGTCGCGGGTGAGATGGCCGGAGAGCCCGCTGCCTTCGCCGAAACCCAGCACCGTCGACAGCCCGTCGGGCGGATCGAAGCCGCCGCTGGGCGCCGACGCGCCGGCTGCCGGTGCCGAACCGATGACGCAGCCGGACGACTGCGCGTTGCTCTTGTTGCCGCCACGCATGCAGTAGAGCTGCCACTCGGTCACGCCGGTCAGGACGCGCAGCTGGCCGGGCTCGTTGCCGAGCAGGCGCTGGGCCTGCTCCCAGGTGTCCTGCAGCTGCTGGATGCGTGTGACCGGCCGGCTGGCCCAGCGCATCCAGGTACCGCCCCGCAGCGACCACACCACCACCTGCACCCCCTCGGTGCCGCGCCGCGTGAGCCGCAGCGAGCCGCCGTCGAAAGCGTAGGGCGGTATGTTGGTGCGGGTGTCGATCATCTCGGAGAGGTCTGCCTCCCATTGGCCCATGACCGACTGCAGGCGCAGCATCTGGTCGAGCCGCTGCTGCGAGCCCTCGCGCGCGCGGATGATGCCGTCCACGCCCTGCCAGGCCATCACCGCCATCACCGACATGATCATCAGGGCGACCAGCACCTCGATCAGCGTGAAGCCGCCGGCAGCGGCGGGGCGTTGGCTGGGCTTCATTTCGGCAGCACCGTGGTCAACAGCAGGATGGGCTGCCCGGACTCGTCGGCGATGCGTGCTTCCACCCGGCGGAAGTTCGGGTTGGGCGTCGGTCGCACGACCAGCTTGCCGATGTAGTGGCGGCCAAGCTGCTCGCAGGCGAAGTCGCTGTCGCCCACGCCCAGGTGCGTGCCGGTGAGCTTGAGCTGGGTGAGCTGGTTGTCGGCGCACCATTGGGCGGCCGTCACGTCGGACAGCCGCTCGGCGTTGTTCATCAGGGAGCCGGCGGCCTTGAGCCCGGCCGACAGCGTGATGGCCACCACGGCCAAGGCCACCAGCACTTCGATCAGCGTGAGGCCGCGCGACGACGCCCGGGAGGTCATTGCGGTTCCTCGGCCAGGACGAACGGGCCGAGCCCGTCGGTCATGAGGACGAGCCGCTGGTCCTCCAGCCGCAGCACGATGCGTTGCGCGCCGATCACCGGCTCGGGCCCGAGAACCGCGGCCCGTGCGCCCACCACCTCGGCCTCGACGCTGCTGTCGAGCCAGTCTTCGGGGGGCGTGCTGGTGGCCGGCAGGCCAACGAAGCGGAAGCCCGCCACGCCCTCGCGCTTGGGCGTGGGTACCCAGAGCACCCGCAGGCCGGAGGCGCGGGCTTCCGCGCGGGCCGACTCCAGCAGGGCGGCCAGGCGGGTGGCCTCGCGCTCGAGCTGCGTGCTCGAAGGATCACGCAAGGCCAGGCTGGCCACGGCCGAGGCGATGGCGACCAGCGAGATCACGATGAGCAGTTCGATGAGCGTGAACCCACGCTCACCGCTGCGGCCAGGCACCGGGCTACTGCCAGGAGCCGATGTCGGCGTCCTTGCCTTCACCGCCGGGCTGTCCGTCTGCGCCATAGCTGAACACATCGACCTGGCCTTTCACGCCGGGGTTCACGTACTGGTACGCGCGACCCCAGGGATCGTTGGGCAGCTTTTCCAGATAGGGCTTCCAGTTGGGCGGCGGCGTGCCGGCCGTCGGCTTGCTCACCAGCGCCTGCAGGCCCTGGTCTGCACTCGGGAAGCGCTGATTGTCGAGCTTGTACAGCTTGAGGGCCTGCATCAGGTTGTTGACGTCGGTGCGCGCGGCCGTGGCGCGCGCGTCATCGGCGCGGTCGAGCACGTTGGGCACGATGAGCGCGGCCAGCACGCCGATGATGACCAGCACCACCATCAGCTCGATGAGGGTGAAGCCGCGCGCGGCCAGGTGCTGCAGGGAATGGGTTCGCGTCATGGTTTGAACGGGTGGTGAGGGCCACGTGTTGCAGTTGGAGGTGCCTGCGTAAAGCAAGTGCAGCGCACGATGGGCGTTCGATCATAATCGCCGGCCATGGCTGCTCGTGTGAGTGCTTTCATCGTCTGGGCCCTGGTGGCGGCGGGTGTCGCGTTCTGGGGCCTGCGCATCTTCGTGCGTCCCGCGCCGGTTCCACCTCATGCGACCCCGGTTTCCACCACGCAGACGGCGCGCGGCGAGGTCGTGCGTGTCTTCGCCGACCCGGCCGCCGCCCCGCAGGCGGCAGCGCAGCCGGCCCTGGCGAGCCGCTTCAAGCTGATCGGCGTGATGGCGCCGAAACCCGGCGACCGCCCCGGCGGCGTGGCACTGATCGCGGTGGACGACAAGCCGCCGAGAGCCTTCGTGGTGGGGGCCCAGCTCGACACCAACCTCGTCTTGCAGACGGTGTCGATGCGCAGCGCCGCCATCGGTTCACCTCAAGGCGGCGCGCCCGCGGTGGTGCTGGAGCTGCCGCCGTTGCCGCCGCCGGCCACCGGCACCTTGCCGCCGCCCGGCGGTGGTGGCGTTTCCCAGGCGCCGCAGGTGCCGGCCGGTGGACCGCCGCCCCCGGTGCAGCCGCCGCTGACGCCTCCACCCACGCCGGCGCCGCCGCCGCAGATGATGCAGCCGCAGGGCGCCATGCCACCGGCGCAAGGCGGTGCGCCCACCCCCGGGCGGCCGTCTCGCCAGCTGCAGCGCTGAGCCGGCCCTATTTGGACAGCGGCCCGGTCCCGGTGCGCGGGAAGGTCGTGATTTCTTCGTCGTCGACCACGTCGGTCATCTCGGGAAGGATTTCCGACGGGTGGCTGGGGCCTGGGTCTTCGCCTTCGGCCACTTCGGTGAGCAGGGCCGCCGCGCTGCGGATCAGCGGCCAGGCCAGCGCGGCGCCGGTGCCGTCGGTGCTGTCCATGCCCAGTTCGAGCACCGCGGTGGCATGGAAGAGGCCGAGCGCCACGTCCAGCCCCATGTGCGAATGGCTGCGGCAGAACACGCAGTAGTCGGTCACCGGCGTGGCGATGCGCGAGGCCACCATCAGGGCCGCGCAGGCGGCGATGCCGTCGATGACCAGCAGCTGATGCTTGCTCGACGCCACCAGCATGGCGCCCACCATCATCGCGATCTCGAAGCCGCCGAAGGCGGCCATCACCTCGACCGGGTCGCTCACGTTGGCGTGGCGTTCCTGGGCGCCTTCGAGGACGCGGGTCCAGTGCGTCAGCATGTCCTCGGGCATGTTCGGGCCCTGGATGATGAAGTCGCGCACCGGCACGCCGGCCAGTCGCGCCAGCACCAGGGCCGCCGTTTCATGGGTGCCGATGCCGATGCCGGCGCAGGCCAGCACGTTGCCCGGGAGGGCGTCGGCGATTTCCATGCCGGCGCGGATGGCGGCGTGCGCCTGCTCGACGCTCATGGCCGGGCCGACGCGGCAGTTGCGGGTGCCGTGCGCGATCTTGCGAGCCAGCAGGCGCGGGTGCGGTTCGACCTTCTCGGCCACGCCGGCGTCGACCACGGTGAAGGACAGGCCCTGGATGCCCGCGAACACCGGCAGCGGCAACTGGCCGGTGAGGAGCTGCCTCACCTGCAGCGACGTGGACTGACCGGGCTGCGCCAGCCCGTCGACCACCAGGCCGTGGTCGCCGGCGAACACGAGCATCTGCGGATGGCGAAAGCGCGGCTTCAGGGTGTTCTGGATGAGGCCCAGCCGGATCGCGAGCGGCTCCAGCTCGCCGAGGCTGCCGACGGTTTCACTGCGGCGCTTGAGCTTGGCCGCAAGGGCCTGCTCTAGCGACGGATGTGCCGTCGGGGCAATCAGCGAACGTTGGACGGACGTCATGGATGTGCAACGGGATGGCGGCAAAGGCCGCACCGTCTATCGGATCGCGCCCGCAGGGCGCGGAGCGCGCAACCCGCTCCCCCCGGTGCGGGCTGAATGACCAGAAGGCGCCATTGTGGGCCAGCCGCTGCGGCAGCGGCAAGCTTCAAGCTGGGGAGCCGGCACCTCGTTCAGCGCAGGAACAGCCGGTAGACGGGGTTGCGCGTCTCGTCCACGTATGGATAGGCCAGCGTGTCGAGGAACTGCTTGAACGCCGCCTTGTCCGCCTTGGGCACCTGGATGCCCACCAGGATGCGGCCGTAGTCGGCGCCCTGGTTGCGGTAGTGGAAGAGGCTGATGTTCCACCCGGGATGCATGCTCGACAGGAAGCGCATCAGCGCGCCCGGGCGCTCGGGAAAGATGAACCGGTACAGCAGCTCGTCGTTGGCCAGCGCGGTGTGCCCGCCCACCAGATGCCGGATGTGCTGCTTGGCCAGCTCGTCATGGGTGAGGTCCACCGTGGGAAAGCCGTGACGCTCGAAGTGGGCCGCGATCTTCTGCGACTCGCCGCGCTTGCTGGTCGACAGGCCGACGAAGATGTGGGCCACCTTCTCGTCGGAGATGCGGTAGTTGAATTCGGTGACGCTGCGCGGGCCGATCAGCTCGCAGAAGCGCTTGAAGGAGCCGCGCTCCTCCGGGATGGTCACTGCGAACAGCGCCTCGCGCTCCTCGCCGACTTCGGCGCGTTCGGCCACGAAACGCAGGCGGTCGAAGTTCATGTTGGCGCCGCAGGTCACGGCGACGAAGGTCTGGCCCTTGCACTTGTGCGTCTCGACGTACTGCTTGATGGCGGCCACGCTCATCGCGCCCGAAGGTTCGACGATGGCGCGCGTGTCCTGGAACACGTCCTTGATGGCCGCACAGACGGCGTCGGTGTCGACCACCACGAAGTCGTCCACCAGCGCGCGTGCCACGCGCAGCGTTTCCTCGCCCACCAGCTTGACGGCGGTGCCGTCGCAGAACAGCCCCACGTCGTGGAGCTGAACCCGCTTGCCGGCCTTCACCGAGCGGACCATCGCATCGGACTCGGTGGTCTGGACCCCGATGATCTTGATCTCGGGACGCACGGCCTTGATGTAGGCGGCCACGCCTGAAACCAGCCCGCCGCCGCCGATCGCCACGAAGACCGCGTCGATCGGGCCCTGGTGCTGGCGCAGGATCTCCATCGCGATCGTGCCCTGGCCGGCGATCACGTCGGGGTCGTCGAACGGGTGCACGAACGTGAGCCCCTGGGCCTTTTCGAGCTCGATCGCGTGCAGGTAGGCGTCGGAATAGCTCTCGCCGAAGAGCACGACCTCGCCTCCCAGCGCCTTCACCGCGTCGATCTTGACCTGCGGCGTGGTGACGGGCATGACCACCACGGCGCGCGAACCCAGCTTGCCGGCGCCCAGCGCCACGCCTTGCGCATGGTTGCCGGCCGAAGCGCAGATGACGCCGCGTTTCAGCTGCTCGGCGCTCAAGTGCGCCATCTTGTTGTAGGCGCCGCGCAGCTTGAAGCTGAACACCGGCTGGTTGTCCTCGCGCTTGAGCAGCACTTTGTTGTGCAGGCGGCGCGACAGGCTGCGGGCGGGCTCGAGCTCGGTTTCGATCGCCACGTCGTACACCCGCGCCGTCAGAATCTTCTGAAGGTAGCCCGCCAGGTCCGGCTTGTTGCCGGAGCGCGGCAGCTTGGGGGTTGAAGCGGGCTGGGGCGGTCGCGGCGCGCGGGCCATGGGGTCCTCCGGATCTTTGGTGGTGTGCGAAGCGCGACGCATGATACGCGGCAGCTTTGCTGCGGCGCACAAAGAAAAAGGCCCGAAACCTTGTGGGCTTCGGGCCAAATCCACCAAAAGAGGAGGGTGGAGGAGACAACCTGGGGTGCAGCGAGGGCCTGGACCCGTCAGTGCTGCACCGCAATGCCGCCAGTATAGTGCAGTGCAGCAGTTCGTGTAGCGCTGTCTGTAGGGATTGCACTCCACGGGCCCGGGCACAATTCACACCCTTTCGCAGTTCACCCAGCTCACCATGGAATGCACCGTCAACTGGCAGCCGGCGTCCGGCATGGCCTTTACCGCAGAAACCGGCAGCGGACACCTCCTGGCGATGGACGGTGCGCCCGACGGTGGCGGCAGGAACCTGGCGCCCCGCCCCATGGAAACGGTGCTGGCGGGCACGGGGGGGTGCACGGCCTACGACGTCGTGCTCATCCTCAAGCGCGGCCGGCACGACGTGCGCGGCTGCCAGGTCAAGCTCAACGCCGAGCGCGCGCCCGCGGACCCCAAGGTCTTCACCAAGATCCACATGCATTTCGTCGTCAGCGGCAAGGGCCTGCCGCTGGCCGCGGTGGAGCGGGCGGTGCAGCTGTCCCACGAGAAGTACTGCTCCGCCAGCATCATGCTGGCCAAGACCGCGGAGATCACCACCAGCGTGGAACTGGTCGAGGCCTGAGCCGCGCTCGCGCCGGGCGCTCAGACGCTCGGACGCTCAGAGATAGTGCGCGGTGGTGGTCATCACCTTCGCCGCGGCACGCATGCCCCACCGCACCGGCGCGGGCAGTGGCACACCCCCGGCGCGCTCGGCCTGCACTGCATGGCGCACCTCGTCGTCGCGCATCTGCTCGACGATCCTGCGCGAGGCCACGTCGTTGGCCGGCAGGCGGTCGAGGTGGCTTTCAAGATGCTGCTCGACCTGCCGCTCGGTCTCGACCACGAAGCCCAGGCTGATGCGGTCGCTCAGCCGGCCCGCGAGCAAGCCGATGCCGAAGGCGCCTGCGTACCACAGCGGGTTCAGCCAGCTGGTGCGGTCGCCCAGTTCGTCGAGCCGCCGCTCGGTCCAGGCGAGGTGATCCGTTTCGTCGCGGGCCGCTTCCTCGAAGTGCGCGCGCAGGGCCGGGTCCTGCGTCGTGATGGCCTGGGCCGCGTAGAGCGCCTGCGCGCAGACCTCGCCGACATGGTTCACGCGCATGAGGGCTCCGGCGAGCCTGCGCTCCTCTTCGCTGAGCATCGGGGCCTCGCCGTTCGATGACGGTTGGGGGCGGGCCGACTGGTGCCTGCCGAATACCGTTCGCAATGCGTTGTCCGCGGAGATCAGCAAGGTGTCGATGGGGGTCATGCGGGAAGCTTCGGTTCGTGCGTGAGACGTGCCCGAAAGCATAGCCGCAGCGGGGCGCCGGCCCGGCGAATAAGCGGTTTCGCGTGGCTTGCAAGCCTAGGAATTCCTCGTTGCATGGCGACAACACCCCGGGGGGTTTGGCGGCCAAAACGCTGGCCAGCGCTAGGGTGCTCTGGTGGAATACCGGCAGCTTCCGATAAGGAGGTTGGCTTGGTCGCGCTGCGCTTCACGGTGCAACCAAGACCTCTTCTTCAACCTAGGAGATAGTTGCAATGAAAAAATCTCTGCTCGCTCTCGCAGTGCTGGGCGCTTTCGCGGGTGCAGCTTCGGCTCAGTCGTCGGTCACGGTTTACGGCAAGGTCGATATGGGCCTGGGCAAGACCATCGCATCCGAAGACAAGCAAGTCCGTGACGCCGCCGGCAGCCGCCTGGGCTTCCGCGGTGTTGAGGATCTCGGGGGGGGGCTGGCCGCAGTGTTCGGCTTCGAACATCGCTTCAACCCCGACACGGGCACCGACGCAACGGGCGGCAGCACCTTCTGGAACGGTTACTCCAACGTGGGTCTGCGCGGTGGCTTCGGCGCCGTGACCCTGGGCCGCCATTACACGGCAGCGTTCACGGACATCCAGAACCAGATCGACCCGTTCGGTGGTGATACCGTCGCCGCCCTGCGTGGCGTGGGCATCATCCCCGGCACCGGTTCTGGTGCCAATGCTCCTATCGCCAAGGTGCGCGTCGCTGACTCCATCCGCTATGACATCGCCGCCGCTGGCTTCAAAGTGGCCGCCACCATTGCCGAAGCAACGCAGCCCGGTTGCACGACCGCTTGCCCGGATCGTCCGTTCTCCATCGCTGGCAGCTACGCTGGCGGCCCCCTGTTCGTCGGCTTCGGCTACGAGAACCCGCAGGGTGCAAACGACAAGATCTGGACGCTGGGTGGCCGCTACACCTTCGCGCCGGTGACGCTGCGCGCGGGCTTCAGCAGCGGCACGAACAACGCCAGCAACAAGCTGCGTTCCTTCCTCGTCGGGGCTTCGATCAAGGTCGGCGCCGCTGGTGACATTCTGGCCGGTTACGCCGTGGCGAAGAACCGCACGACCAACACCGACATCTCCAAGCGGCTTGGCCTCGGCTATCGCCACAATCTTTCCAAGCGCACGTTCCTGTACGCCGACTTTGCTCGTGAGAGCGTGAACGCGGCGGCGCTGGTCGCTGGCAGCACCAACAACTTCGAGAAGAACGGCTACGACTTCGGTATCCAGCACAACTTCTGATCGACGCGCGCGCAAGCGCGTTTCGACGGCATGTTCAAAGGCCGCCCCCTCGGGCGGCCTTTTTCATTTCCTCACGCCAACGATGCGGGACTTCCCTTTTGACGAAGGGCATGCGATTTGCAGATCATTGGCCTTTCGTTCAGGGGTCATCCACCATGCTGAAATGCAAACAGGCCGCGCGCACCATTACCGTGGTTGCGTTGCTCTCCTCGGCCGCAGTGCTCCACGGCAACGTGCAGGCGAAAACCTTCAAGTGGGCCAGTGCGAGCGACATCCCGACCTGGGACATCCACTCGCAGAACAACGCACTGGGCAACGGCGTCCACGCTTCGGTGTACGAGTCGCTGTTCTATTACAACCGCAAGTTCGAACTCGAGCCGGTGCTGGCCACGGGGCACAAGCAGGTGAACCCGACGCAGTTGCGCGTCACCTTGCGCAAGGGCGTCACGTTCCAGGACGGTGCGGCCTTCAACGCAGACGACGTGGTGTTCTCGCTCACGCGTGCGATGGACAAGACGTCGAACTATGGCGTCTACACCCAGGGCATCGACAAGGTCGTGAAGGTCGACGACTTCACGGTCGACATCTTCACCAAGGGCCCCAACCCGGTGCTGCTGCGCCAGCTGACCGAGCTGCGCATGATGGACAGGGAGTGGGCTGAGAAGAACAAGTCCACCTCGCCCAAGGACATCAAGACCAAGGAAGAGAACTTCGCGCACCGCAATGCCAACGGCACCGGGCCCTACATGCTCAAGAGCTGGGACCAGGACGTGAGGATGGTGCTGGTCGAGAACCCCAACTGGTGGGGCAAGAAGGCCGGGCTGGGCGGCGGGGGCAACGTCACCGAGATCGTCTACACGCCGATCAAGGCCGAGGCCACGCGTGTCGCGGCCTTGCTGTCGGGCGAAGTCGACATGATCCTCGACCCTTCCCCGGCAGACCTCGCGCGCCTGCGCGGCAACCCGCAGCTCAAGGTGCTCGACGGTGTCGAGAACCGCACCATCTTCTTCGGGATGGACCAGTTCCGCGACGAACTGCCCGGCTCCAACGTCAAGGGCAAGAACCCGCTCAAGGACGTGCGGGTGCGCCGGGCGCTGTACCAGGCCATCGACATCAACGCGATCCAGAAGAACATCATGCGCGGGCTGGCCGAGCCGACCGGCACGCTGATCGCTCCGCAGGTCAACGGCTGGACCAAGAAGGTCGACCAGCGCTACCCGTACAGCATCGACGCTGCGAAGAAGCTGCTCGAAGAGGCCGGCTACCCCGGTGGTTTCGAGGTCGACTTCGCCTGCCCGAACAACCGCTACATCAACGACGAGGAAACCTGCCAGGCGGTGACCGCCATGTGGGCGCGCATCGGCGTGAAGGCCAAGCTGCGCACCCTGCCGCTGGTGACCTACTTCCCGATGATCCAGCGCTATGAGGCCAGCATCTACATGCTCGGCTGGGGCGTGCCGACCTTCGACGCGCTGTACTCGCTGCAGTCGCTGGTGCGCACGGTGGGCGCGCAGGGCGACGGCAACTACAACGTGGGGCGCTACAGCAATCCGCAGATGGATGCGCTGGTCGAGCGCATCAAGAAGGAAGTCGATCACAAGAACCGCAACGACCTGATCGAGCAGGCGCTCCTGCTGTCGCACCAGGATGTCTCCCACATCCCGCTGCACAACCAGGTGATCCCGTGGGCCATGAAGAAGAACGTCGACATGTACCACCGGGCCGACAACCGCATCGAGATGCGCAGCGTGAAAGTCAACTGAGCCGGCCCCCCGTTCATGTTGGCTTTCATTCTTCGACGCCTCGTGCAGGCGGTCGTCGTGATGCTGGCGGTGGCCTTCATCGCCTTCATGCTGTTCCAGCATGTGGGCGATCCGGTCACCAACCTGCTGGGGCAGGACGCTACGCCGGAGCAGCGCGACCAGCTGCGCGCCGACCTCGGCCTCGACCAGCCGTTCTTCGTGCAGTTCGCCCACTTCGTCGGCAATGCGGTGCAGGGCGAGTTCGGGCTCAGCCTGCGGCAGGGGCGCAAGGTGTCCACGCTGATCGTCGAGCGCTTTCCGGCGACGATGGAGCTGGCCTTGTCGGCTGCGGTGCTGGCGCTGGTGGTGGGCGTGCCGATGGGCGTGTATGCGGCGTTGCGGCGCGGCAGCTTCATGTCGCAGGTGATGATGACGCTGTCGCTGCTGGGCGTGTCCTTGCCCACCTTCCTCATCGGCATCCTGCTGATCCTCGTGTTCGCGGTCACGCTCAAGTGGCTGCCGAGCTTCGGCCGCGGCGAGGTGGTGAGCCTGGGTGCCTGGAGCACCGGCTTCCTCACCGGAGACGGGCTCAGGCACCTGATCCTGCCTTCGGTCACGCTGGCGATCTTTCAGCTCACGCTGATCATGAGGCTGGTGCGCGCCGAGATGCTGGAGGTGCTGCGCACCGACTACATCAAGTTCGCGCGCGCGCGCGGCCTGTCGAACCGGGCAGTGCACTTCGGCCATGCGCTGAAGAACACGCTGGTACCGGTGATCACCATCACCGGCCTGCAGCTGGGTGGTCTCATCGCGTTCGCGATCATCACCGAGACGGTGTTCCAGTGGCCCGGCATGGGGCTGCTGTTCATCCAGGCGGTCACGTTCGCCGACATTCCGGTGATGGCGGCCTACCTCTGCCTCATCGCACTGATCTTCGTGCTGATCAATCTGTTCGTCGATCTCCTGTACTTCGCGGTCGATCCACGCCTGCGCATCGAGCGGCCGGCCGGAGGACACTGAGCATGCTGACCAACATCCATCACGGCACCTACCAGCGCCTGGCCGGCTGGCACAAGGAGCTCACCGCGTTCCGCCGCGACCTGCATGCCCACCCGGAACTCGGCTTCGAGGAGGTGCGCACGGCGGGCCGCATCGAGCAGGCGCTCAAGCTGGCCGGCTGCGACGAGGTGCATACCGGCGTGGGCAAGACCGGCGTGGTCGCGGTGATCCGGGGCGACGGTGGCGGCCCCGGGGCCATCGGTCTGCGCGCCGACATGGACGCCTTGCCGATGCGCGAGGAGAACGACGTGCCGTGGCGCTCGACCCAGGCCCACCTGATGCACGGCTGCGGCCACGACGGGCACATGACCATGCTGGTGGGCGCGGCCCGGCACCTGGCGCAGACGCGGCGTTTCTCCGGCACGGCCGTGCTGATCTTCCAGCCGGGCGAAGAGGGGCATGCTGGGGCCAAGGCGATGATCGAGGACGGCCTGTTCGACCGGTTCCCGGTCGATGCCGTCTATGCGATGCACAACTGGCCCAGCCTGCCGGCGGGCACCGTCGCCGTGAGCCCGGGGCCCATGATGGCAGCGGCTGACCGCATAGAAATCACCATCAACGGCAAGGGCGGGCACGGGGCACACCCGCACATGGCGGTGGACCCGGTGCTGGTGGCAGCGCACATCATCACGGCCGCCCAAAGCCTGGTGTCGCGCAACGTGAACCCGCTCGACAGCGCCGTCCTGAGCCTGTGCGCCGTGCAGTCCGGGGACCTGGGTGCCTTCAGCGTGATCCCCAGGCAGGCGCAGCTCATCGGCACCGTGCGCACCTTCAAGCGCGAGGTGCAGGACATGATCGAGGAGCGCCTGGGCCGGCTGGTCGAGTCGGTGGCGGTGGGCTTCGGCGCCACGGCGGTGCTCAAGTACGAGCGCATGTACCCGGCCACCATCAACACGCCGGCCGAGGCGGCCTTCGCGGCCGACGTGGCGGCGGCGCTCGTGGGGGCGGAGCGGGTGGTGCGCGACCTCGCGCCGAGCATGGGCGCCGAGGATTTCGCCTTCATGCTGCAGGTGAAGCCGGGCGCCTACCTCCGCATCGGCCAGGGGGGTGAGAACAACTGCTTCCTGCACAACAGCCGATACGACTTCAACGACGACATCCTGCCGCTGGGTGCAGCGCTGCTGGCCTCGCTGGTCGAGAGCGGCATGCCGCCGCAGAACTGAGCCTGTCTCCGAGGTGCCGATGAAAACCGCAAAGCTCGTGCTCACCTGCGTTCTGACGCTGGCCTGTTCCGTGGCGGCGCAGGCGGTGACCCTGCGCGTGGCCAACCAGGGCGACGCCCAGTCGATGGACCCGCATTCGCTCAATGAGTCGATGCAGCTCACCTTCACGGGCAATGTCTACGAGCCGCTGGTCGCACGCGACAAGGCGCTCGGCCTGGTGCCGGGGCTCGCCACCAGCTGGAAGCAGACCTCGCCCACGGTGTGGCGCTTCGAGCTGCGCAAGGGCGTGAGCTTCCACGACGGCACGCCGTTCTCGGCCGACGACGTGGTGTTCACCTTCAAGCGTGCCGCCGGCGAAGGCTCCGACATGCGCAGCTACACGTCGTCGATCAAGGACGTGCGGCGTGTGGGCGACGCAGTCGAGATCGAGACGACGGCGCCGTTCCCCATCCTGCCCGACGTCATCACGCTGGTGTACGTGATGAGCAAGAGATGGTGCGAGGACAACAAGGCCGAACGGCCGGTGGACCGACGCAAGGGCATCGAGAACACGGCATCGTTCAAGGCCAACGGCACCGGGCCGTTCAAGCTGAAGGAGCGGCAGCCGGGCGCGCGCACGGTGCTCGCGCGCAACTTCAACTACTGGGGCAAGGTCGAGAGCAACGTCGACGAGGTGATCTTCACCCCCATCGGCAACGACGCCACGCGCGTGGCGGCGCTGCTGTCCGGCGAGGTCGACGTGATGGAGCCGGTGCCGCTGCAGGATGTCGAGCGCCTCCGCTCCAGCGCCAGCCTCAAGGTGATGCAGGGCGCGGAGTTGCGCACCATCTTCCTGGGCATGGACCAGAAGCGCGACGAGCTGCTGTACTCCAGCGTGAAGGGCAGAAACCCTTTCAAGGACAAGCGGGTGCGCCAGGCCTTCTACCAGGCCATCGACATCGAGACGATCCGCAGCCGCGTCATGCGCGGCGCCGCCACGCCCACCGCGCTGATGGTGGCGCCGGCGGTGAAGGGCTTCGTGCCCGAACTCAACAAGCGCCTGCCGTACGACCCTGAAGCTTCCAAGAAGCTGCTGGCCGAAGCAGGGTATCCCGGCGGCTTCGAGGTCAGCCTCAATTGCCCGAACGACCGCTACGTGAACGACGGCGAGATCTGCCAGGCCGTGGCCGCGAACCTGGCGCGGGTGGGCATCAAGGTCAACCTGCAGGCGGAAACCAAGAACACCTACTTTCCGAAGATCCTGAGCCGCAACACCAGCTTCTACCTGCTGGGCTGGAGCCCGGGCACCTACGACTCCCACAACCCGCTCACGGCGCTGATGGCCACGCCCAACGACAAGGGACAGGGCCAGTTCAACCTCGGCGCCTACAGCAACCCGAAGCTCGACGAGCTGACGATGAAGATCCAGGCCGAGACCGACCCCGCCAGGCGCAACGCGATGATCCGCGAGGCCTTCGAGGTCCATGCGGCCGACGTCGGCCACATTCCGCTGCACCAGCAGGCGCTGGCCTGGGCCATGAAGAAGAACGTGGAGCTCGTGCAGCTGCCCGACAACTTCATGCCCTACAAGTGGATCGTCGTGAAGTGACCATGGCGGCATTCGAATGACAACGACAACCCTGCAACGCTTCTTCGACGGCGACGTCTGGTACAGCTTCCGTACTTCGCCGGTGGCCATCGGCGCCGCGGTCATCGCGTTCGTCTGCATCTTCTGCGCGGTGTTTGCCGGCTACGTGGCACCGCACAACCCCTTCGACCTCGCCACCCTGGAACTGGGCGATGCGCGGCTGCCGCCCGCCTGGATGGACGAGGGCAGCACCAAATACCTGCTCGGCACCGACGACCAGGGCCGCGACATCCTGTCGGCGCTGATGTATGGCGCCCGCATCTCGCTGTTCGTCGGTTTCGCCTCGGTGGTGCTGTCGATGGTGGTCGGGGTGGGGCTCGGCCTGCTGTCCGGCTTCGTGGGAGGCAAGACCGACGCCTTCATCATGCGGCTGTGCGACGTGATGCTGTCGTTCCCGGCCATCCTGGTGGCGCTGCTGATCGACGGCGTGGGCCGAGCGCTGTTTCCCAACGCGCACGACTCGCTCGCCTTCACCGTGCTCATCCTGTCGATCGCGGTGACCAAGTGGGTCGACTATGCGCGCACGGTGCGCGGCTCCACCATGGTGGAGCGCAACAAGGAATACGTGCAGGCCGCCCGGGTGATCGGCGTGTCGCCGCTGCGCATCATGCGCCGTCACGTGCTGCCCAACGTGCTCGGGCCGGTGCTGGTGCTGGCGACCATCCAGGTGGCGCAGGCCATCATCATCGAGGCGACCCTGTCCTTCCTGGGGGTGGGTGTGCCGCCCACGTCGCCGTCGCTCGGCACGCTCATCCGCATCGGCAACGACTTCCTTTTCAGCGGCGAGTGGTGGATCACCATCTTCCCCGGCGCGATGCTGGTGCTGATCGCCCTTTCCGTGAACCTGCTGGGCGACTGGCTGCGTGACGCCCTGAACCCACGCCTGCGCTGAACCCATGGCCACATCCGCTCAACGCTCAGCCCTGCTCGAAGTGCGCAACCTGCGCGTCGAGTTTCCTTCGCGCCGCGGCACGCTGGTCGCGCTCGACGACATCTCGTTCGACATCGCGCCCGGCGAGATCCTCGGGGTGGTCGGCGAGTCGGGCGCGGGCAAGTCGCTCACCGGCGCGTCCATCATCGGTTTGCTGGAGCCTCCCGGCCGCATCGCCTCCGGGGAGGTTCGCCTCGACGGCCAGCGGATCGACGATCTGCCGTACGAGCAGATGCGCAAGATCCGCGGCCGCAAGATCGGCGCCATCTTCCAGGATCCGCTCACCTCGCTGAACCCGCTGTACACGGTGGGCCGCCAGCTGGTCGAAACCATCCAGACCCATCTCGGGCTCGGCAGGGCCGAGGCGCGGCAGCGCGCGATCCAGCTGCTCAAGGAGACCGGCATCCCGGCTGCCGAGGCGCGCATCGACCACTATCCGCACCAGTTCTCCGGCGGCATGCGCCAGCGCGTCGTCATTGCGCTGGCCCTGGCAGCCGACCCGAAGCTCATCGTGGCCGACGAGCCGACCACGGCGCTGGACGTTTCGATCCAGGCGCAGATCATTTCGCTGCTCAAGCGGCTGTGCAAGGAGCACGGCGCCGCGGTGATGCTGGTCACCCACGACATGGGCGTGATCGCCGAGACCTGCGATCGCGTGGCCGTGATGTACGCCGGGCGCATCGCCGAAATCGGGCCGGTGCAGTCGGTGATCCATGCGCCGGCGCATCCGTACACCGTCGGGCTCATGGGCTCGATCCCCGCCATGGACGAAGACCGCGAACGCCTCACCCAGATCGACGGCTCGATGCCGCGGCTCAACGCCATTCCGCGTGGCTGTGCCTTCAACCCACGCTGCCCGAGGGCGTTCGACCGCTGCCGCCTCGAGCGGCCCGAGCTGATGGACGCCGGCGCCACGCGCGCCGCCTGCTGGCTGCATGCCGCCGACGCCATGCGGGAGGCCGCCTGATGTCTGCTTCGTTGGTGGAGGTGAACGACCTCGCCAAGGTGTTCGACGTGTCGGCACCGTGGCTCAACCGGGTGGTCGAGCGAAAACCCCGGCAATACGTCTATGCGGTGGATGGTGTGAGCTTCGCCATCGAACGCGGCAAGACGCTCGCGCTGGTGGGCGAATCGGGCTGCGGCAAGAGCACCGTGGCGCGCCTGCTCGTGGGCCTGTATGCGCCCACGCGCGGCAAGGTCGGCTTCGACGGCATCGACACGGCGCAGGGCTTCGGCGGTGGCGGCGGCAAGGCGCTGCGCCGGCGCATGCAGATGATCTTTCAGGACCCGTATGCCAGCCTCAATCCGCGCTGGAAGGTCGAGGCGATCGTCGGCGAGCCGCTGGTCGAGCATGGGCTCGGCCAGGGCAGGTTCGAACTGCGCGAGCGGGTCGGCGAGCTGCTGAAGTCGGTCGGGCTGGCCGCTGCCGACATGGAGAAGTTTCCGCACCAGTTCTCGGGCGGGCAGCGCCAGCGCATCTCGATCGCTCGCGCGCTGGCCACGCAGCCAGAGTTCCTGGTGTGTGACGAGCCGACCTCGGCACTCGACGTCTCGGTGCAGGCGCAGGTGCTCAACATCATGAAGGACCTGCAGCGCCAGCGCGGCCTGACCTACCTGTTCATTTCGCACAACCTCGCGGTGGTGCGGCACGTGAGCGACGACGTCGGCGTGATGTACCTGGGGCGGCTCGTCGAGCTCGCACCGAAGAGGACGCTGTTCGCAAAGCCGCGCCACCCGTACACGCGCATGCTGCTCGATGCGATACCGGACATCCACATGAGCGGTCGAGCCCGCACGCCGGTGCAGGGCGAGGTGCCCAATCCGCTGAACCCGCCGAGCGGCTGCGCCTTCCACCCGCGCTGCCCGCATGCCAACGAACGTTGCAAGGCCGAACGGCCCGTTCTGACCGACTTGGCCGGCATCAAAGTGGCCTGCCACGCCGTGACCGAAGGCCGGATCTGACCGGCCGGCGGCGCCGTCAAGCCGAAGGCAGCAGCTTTTCGAGGCGGAACAGTTCGTTCGCGGCTTCGCGGTCGCGGATCAACCACGACTGGTCGCCATCGACCATGACCTCGGCGGCGCGGCCGCGGGTGTTGTAGTTGCTGGCCATGCTCATGCCGTAGGCGCCAGCCGACAGCACCGCCAGCGTGTCGCCGGGCCGCACGGCCAGCGAGCGGTCACGGCCCAGCCAGTCGCCCGATTCGCACACGGGGCCGACGACGTCCCAGGTGAGGGCCGCGGTGTCGTCGCGCTGCACGCAGGCCACGATCTGCATGTAGGCCTCGTACATGGCCGGGCGCATCAGGTCGTTCATCGCCGCATCGACGATGCAGAAGTTCTTGGCTTCGCCGGGCTTGAGGTACAGCACGTCGGAGAGCAGCACGCCCGCGTTGCCCACCAGCGAGCGGCCCGGCTCGAACAGGATCTCGCGGTGGCCATGGCCGCGTTCGTCGATGCGCGCGAGCAGACGGCGCACCAGCGCCTCGGCGCTGGGTGGGGTTTCGTCGGTGTAGGTGATGCCCAGCCCGCCGCCGAGGTCGAGGTGATGCAGGGCGATGCCTGCGTGCTCGACGGCTTCGACGAGGTCGAGCACCCGGTCGAGCGCATCGAGATAGGGGCCGGTTTCGGTGATCTGCGAGCCGATGTGGCAGTCGATGCCAGCGACCGCGAGGCCGGGCAGCTGCGCGGCGCGCTGGTAGGTGGCCACCGCCCGCTGGTGCGCGATGCCGAACTTGTTGCCCTTCAGGCCGGTGGAGATGTAGGGGTGGGTGCCGGCGTCCACGTCGGGGTTGACGCGCAGGCTGACCTGCGCGGTGCGGCCGCATTCGACGGCCACCTGCGACAGCAGCTCCAGCTCGGGCTCGCTTTCGACGTTGAAGCAGCGCACGCCGGCCTCCAGCGCCTGGCGCATCTCTGCGCGGGTCTTGCCGACGCCGGAGAACACCACCTTCGACGCGTCGCCGCCGGCGGCCAGCACGCGCTCCAGCTCGCCGCCCGACACGATGTCGAAGCCGCAGCCTGCCCGCGCGAACGTCTGCAGCACCGCGAGGGTCGAGTTGGCCTTCATCGCGTAGCAGATCAGGTGCTTGCGCCCTGCCAACGCCCGCTGGTATGAGGCCAGCGATGCCAGCATCGAGCCTCGCGAATACACGTAAAGCGGCGAGCCGTGGCGCTGCGCCAGCTCGCGCAGCGAGCAGCCTTCGATGAACAGCTCGCGGCCGCGATAGGCCACGAAAGGGGAGCCGGGCAGGATCATTTACTTGGAGGAAGAAGCAGCAGGGGCCGAGGCGGCGGGAGCGGGTGCAGGCAGGTAGAGCGCGCCCTTCTGGCCGCAAGCTCCGAGGGCCATCAGCCCCGCGAGCAGGCAAGCACCTACCGCGAGTGATGGAAAGCGCCTGCCTAGAATCCTGGGGTGTTGACGCATCACGGCATTCTAAAGATGAGCACCGAGCACCAAGCACCATCGACGCTGACCGACGGCGAGTACCAGGCCCTCACGAGGGCGGTGTTGTCCGGCATCGAGGCCCACATCGACCGGTGGTTGCAGGAAGACGTGATCGACATCGACTCCAGCCGCACCGGTGGACTGCTCGAGCTGAGTTTCCCGAACGGCAGCAAGATGGTCATCAACACCCAGCCGCCCTTGCACGAGTTGTGGCTGGCCGCCCGCAGCGGCGGGTTCCACTTTCGCTATGCCGGCGGGCGCTGGGTGGACACGAAGTCGGGCCAGGAGTTCTTTGCGGAACTGTCGGCGCGTGCCAGCGAGCAGGCTGGCCTGCCGCTGGTGTTCGAGCCGCCCGTCAGTTCTTGAACAGGTCGAGGATGCTCTTCTTCTCCTCGGTGTCGGCCGCCGTGGGGGCCATCTTGTCCTCGAGGCCCAGGCTCGCGATGCCACCGCCGTGTGCGTACTCTTCGTAGTACCACTCGCCGCCGATGTTGAGCACGCCTTCCGGCGCCTGCGCTTCCTGCACGGGCACGCCCTTGAGCGCATAGCTCATGTAGTCGATCCACACCGGCAATGACAGCCCGCCGCCGGTTTCGCGGCTGCCCAGCTTGCGCGGCTGGTCGTAGCCGATCCAGACGACGGCCACGAGGCTCGGATGGAAGCCGGCGAACCAGGCGTCCATCGAGTCGTTGGTCGTACCGGTCTTGCCGTAGATGTCCGGCCGTTTCAGCGTGCCCTGAGCCCGCGCTGCCGTGCCGGAGCGCGTGACCTCCTGCAGCAGGCTGGTCATCACGAAGGCGTTGCGCGGGTTGAGCGTGCGCATGCTCTCGTCAAGCGGAGTGGGCTTCGACTCGGCCAGCACCCGCCCCTTCGAGTCGGTCACCTTGGTGACGAGCATCGGATTGATGCGGTAGCCACCGTTGGCAAACACCGCGTAGGCATCGGCCATCTGCATCGGCGTCACCGAGCCGGCGCCCAGCGCCATGGTGAGATAGGCAGGGTGCTTGTCGGTCTCGAAGCCGAAGCGCGACACCCACTCCTGTGCATAGCCCGGACCAACCGACTGCAGCACGCGGATCGACACCATGTTCTTGGACTTGGCCAGGCCGCGGCGCAGCGACATCGGGCCTTCGAAGGTGCCGTCGTAGTTCTTGGGCTCCCAAGGCTGGCTGCCGGTGGTGTCGGCATCGAAGAACAGCGGCGCGTCGTTCACGACCGTGGCGGGCGTGAAGCCTTTCTCGAGGGCCGCCGAATAGATGAAGGGCTTGAAGCTCGAGCCGGGCTGGCGCCAGGCCTGGGTCACGTGGTTGAACTTGTTCTTCGCGTAGTCGAAGCCGCCCACCATCGCGCGGATGTGCCCGGTGCGCGGGTCCATGGAGACGAAAGCGCCTTCGACCTCGGGCAGTTGCGTGATTGACCAGGCGTCCTTGGCGCCCTTGACCATGCGGATCACCGCGCCGCGGCGGATGCGCACCTTCGGGTTGGCCTTTTCCGAAAGGCCCGACGTGGCAGGGCGCAGCCCCTCGCCGGTGATCGTGACCGCTTCACCGCTCTGCAGGGCGGCCACCACCTTCTTCGGATCGGCCTCGAGCACGACGGCCGCCTTGACCTCGTCGTTGTCCGGGTGCTCTTCCAGTGCCTCGGCGATGCGGGCATCGAGCGACTTCGGGTCGGCGGGCAGGTCCACGTAGCCCTCCGGGCCGCGATACACCTGGCGGCGCTCGTAGTCCATGATGCCCTTGCGAAGCGCCCGGTAGGCCACCGTCTGCTCCGGCGCCAGCACCGAGGTGTACACATTCAGGCCGCGCGTGTACGCGTCTTCGCCGTACTGGCTGAAGATCAGTTGCCGCGCCACTTCGGCCACGTATTCAGCGTGCACGGGCATGGCCAGCGGGGCGCGGTATTTCAGCTCCTGCGCCTTGGCTTCGTCGTGCTGCTCCTCGGTGATGAAGGCGTTCTCGTACATCCGGTCGATGATGTACTGCTGACGCAGCCTCGCCCGCTTTGGGTTGACGATCGGGTTGTAGGCCGATGGCGCCTTGGGCAGGCCAGCGAGCATGGCGGCTTCGGCCACCGTCAGGTCCTTCAGCGGCTTGCCGAAGTAGATCTCGCTGGCGGCGGCAAAACCGTAGGCGCGCTGTCCCAGGTAGATCTGATTCATGTAGACCTCGAGGATCTGGTCCTTGGTGAGCAAGGTCTCGATCTTGAGGGCCAGCAGGATCTCGTAGATCTTGCGGGTGAAGGTCTTCTCGGTGGAGAGGTAGAAGTTGCGCGCCACCTGCATCGTGATGGTGGAGGCGCCCTGGCTCTTGGCCTCGCTGAACTGCGCCAGCCCGGCGCGGATGACCCCGAGGTAGTCCACGCCCTGGTGCTGGTAGAAACGGGCATCCTCGATCGCCAGCACTGCGTCCTGCATGACCTTGGGGATCTCGCGGATGGGGACGAAGTTGCGCCGCTCTTCACCGAACTCGCCAATCATCACGCCGTCGGCGGCATAGACCCGCATCGGCAGCTTGGGACGGTAGTCGGTGAGGCCGCTGATCTCGGGAAGGTTCGGATACGCCACCGCCAGCGCAATGGCGACCATCATCGCCAGCATCAGCGTGGCCGCCGCTGCCAGACCCGCCAGCCACATGAGGTATCGGGCAATGCCTTGAGCCCAGGGCGGAAGTGACGAAAACAGGCGAACGGGAGCTGCGCGCTCAACTTGGCTCATGGGCCTCCAAGGGGGTTGCGCGGGAAATTATAGGAAGCGGGCGGCGTGCTCCGGGTGCCTCCGCCGGGTCCGCGAAGGGGCCCTCAGGGCTTTCCCTTTGAGGCGCTGTGACAGTGTGTAAGACGTCGGCGTTTCGCAACTATGGCGCACTCTCCGAACCGGAAAAAGCTTTGTTGCACAAAGACTTTACTGCTAGCATTGAAGTAACTTATTAACAATCCAGGCGTGCTGTTGCCTGGGCGTGTTGGGGGACGGGCGTGGGATTTCTTGACGTTCTGTTGGGCCGCAAGCATTCGCCGCTCATCGGGCTTGACATCAGTTCGTCGAGCGTGAAGCTGGTGGAGCTGGGCCAGTCGAGTTCGGGCGAATACGTGGTCGAGCGGTTTGCGACCGAGAGCTTCGAAAAAGGCTGGATCACCGACGGCCAGATCGAGAAGTTCGATGAAGTGGCCGAGGCCGTGAAGCGGGTGGTCGTCAAGAGCGGCACCAGGACCAAGCACGTCGCCATGGCGATGCCCCAGTCGGCGGTCATCACCAAGAAGATCATGCTGCCTGCGGGCCTGCGTGAAGAAGAGATGGAGCTGCAGGTCGAGTCCGAGGCCAACCAGTACATCCCCTTCTCGCTCGACGAGGTGAGCCTCGACTTCTGTGTCATCGGGCCCAGCCCCACCTCTGTCGGCGACGTCGAGGTCTTGATCGCCGCTTCCCGCAAGGACCGTGTCCAGGACCGGCAAGGCCTCGCCGAAGCCGCCGGCCTCAAGCCCGTGGTGCTCGACATCGAGTCGCACGCTTCGCGTCTGGCCATGGGGCGTGTCGTCGGTTCTCTGCCCAACGAAGGCCGCGATGCGCTGGTCGCCTTGTTCGAGATCGGCGCAGACACGACCAGCCTCAAGGTGCTGCGCGACGACGAGATGCTGTACGACCGCGATCAGGCCTTCGGCGGCTCGCAGCTCACGCAGCTCATTTCCCGTCAGTACGGCTTCTCTTTCGAAGAAGCCGAACAGAAAAAGCTGTCGGCCGACCTGCCCGAGGACTACGAGGCTTCGATCCTGGCGCCGTTCGTCGACAGCCTGTCGCAGGAAATCGGCCGGGCACTCCAGTACTTCTTCACCAGCACGCCGCACCACAAGGTGCACTACGTGATGCTGGCCGGCGGCACCGCCACGTTGCCTGGCCTGAAGGAGCGGGTGACCGAGCTGACCGGCTTCGCATCCATGGTCGTGAACCCCTTCGACAACATGAAGCTCGGCTCTGCCGTCCGCGAAAGCAAGCTGCGTCGTGAGGCCCCTTCCTATCTCACGGCTTGCGGGTTGGCGATGCGGAGGTTCCTGCAATGATCCTCATCAACCTACTGCCGCACCGCGAAGAAAAGCGGGCGCGGCGCAAGCAGGCTTTCTTTGCCGGACTGGGCTTGGCCGCCGCCGCCGGCATTGCCGCGGCCGGAGTCTGGTACCTCGTGCTCCAGCAGATGATCACGACGCAGCAGGAGCGCAATGCCTACCTGACGGCAGAGATCAAGAAGCTGGAAGACCAGATCAAGGACATTGCCACCTTGCGTGCCGAGATCGAGGCGCTCAAGGCGCGGCAGAAGGCGGTCGAAGACCTCCAGACCGACCGCAACATGCCTGTGCATCTCCTCAACGAACTCGTCAAGCAGACGCCAGAGGGCGTCTACTTGATGGCCATCAAGCAGGACGGCCAGAACGTCCTGGTCAATGGCGTCGCGCAGACCAACGAGCGAGTTTCGGAGTTCCTGCGCAACACGGCCTACAACTCGCCGTGGGTCCAGCGACCCGAGCTCGTGGAGATCAAGGCTGCGACCATCACCACCGCGAACAAGGAGCAGAAGCGACTGTTCGACTTCTCCGTCCGGCTCGGATTGAAGCGTCCGCAGGACGTCGCGGCAGCCACGTCAGGGGCGTCTGCGCCTGCGGCCGGCGCCTCGGCGGTTCCTGCGGTCAAACCCGGCACCCCGGTGGCCTCCAAGCAACCCTGAGGCACCTCCATGGCGACACAACCCAAGCTCAATGTCGACCTCAACTCGGTCCTCGAGCAAGCCGCCTCCCAGTTCCGGGGGCTGAATCCCAACGAACCCGGCCAGTGGCCGGCGCTGCCCAAGCTGGCCGCCTTCGTGGCCTTGGCCGTGCTGATGGTGGTTCTCGGCTGGTTCCTGCTGCTGTCCACCACCACCGAGGAGTTGGAGGCCGAGCGTGCGAAGGAGCCGACCCTCAAGGCCGACTACCGCAACAAGCTCGGTCAGGCCATCAACCTCGGCGAGCTACGCAAGCAGAAGCTCCAGGTCGAAGAGTACGTGACGCAGCTCGAGAAGCAGCTGCCGGGCAAGGCCGAGATGGATGCGCTGCTGTCCGACATCAACCAGGCAGGCCTCGGCCGAGGCCTGCAGTTCGAGCTCTTCCGGCCGGGCCAGGTTGTCGCCAAGGAGTACTACGCCGAGTTGCCGATTTCGGTGAAGGTGTCCGGGCGATATCACGACATCGGATCGTTCGCGGCCGATGTGGCCAACCTGTCGCGCATCGTGACCCTGCACAACCTCCACATCACAGCCAACAAGGATGCCAGCGGTGTGCTGGCCATGGAGACGACGGCGCGTACCTATCGCTACCTCGACCCGGCCGAAGTGGCCGAGCAGAAGGCGGCGGCGGCGGCGAAGAACAAGACTCCGGGGGGCGCCAAGAAATGAGGTACAGCACCCTCTCGATCCTTCTTGCCGCGGTTGCAGTGGCGGGCTTGAGCGGATGCTCGGGCGACCAGGACGAGCTGCAGCAGTGGATGGAGCAGCAAAAGCGTGAAGTGCGTCCCAACGTGCCTCCGTTGTCCCCTCCGAAGAAGTTCGACCCCCAGCCCTATGTGGCGTTGAGCGGCGTCGAACCCTTCAGTACGCAGAAGCTCGTGGTTGCGCTCAAGCAGGAAGCGCGGCAGCCGAATTCCCTGCTGGCGGCGGAAGTGAACCGCCGCAAGGAGCCGCTGGAGGCGTATCCGCTGGACAACCTTGCCATGGTCGGCAGCGTGTCCAAGCAGGGGCGCCAATACGCGTTGCTCAAGGTCGATAGCCTGCTCTACCAGGTGAAGGTGGGCGACTACATCGGCCAGAACTACGGAAAGATCACCAAGATCTCCGAAACCGAAATCGCGCTTCGGGAGATCGTTCAGGACGCTGCAGGCGAGTGGATCGAGCGCGTCACCACGCTGCAGCTTCAGGAGAAGGCGCGATGAAGAGCATTCAGGAGACACGGATCATGACGATGTGGCGGGCACGAGTGTTGGCGCTCGCTGTGTTCTTCGGCGCACCGGCGCTCGCATGGGCACAAAACGCCATTCAATCGATCAACACGAGCACGCAGGCCGGCGCGGAAGTCGTGCGCATCGAGTTCTCGGAGCCGCTGGCCACTGCGCCGGCAGGTTTCGCGATCCAGACGCCTCCGCGCATTGCGCTGGATCTCCCGGGCATCGGGAATGCGTTGGGCCGCAACAGCATCGACATCAATCAAGGCAACGTCCGCTCCGCAAGCGTGGCGCAGGCCGGCGAGCGTACGCGTCTGGTGCTCAATCTGAAGCAGCCGGCCAACTACAAGACGCAGGTCCAGGGCAAGGCTTTGCTGGTCGTGCTCGAGTCGACGCAGCAGGCGGGTACCGCGGCCGCGTCCTCCGAACCGGTGCACTTCGCCGAAAGCCAGAACCGGGCTCAGCTTGCGCTCAAGGACATCGACTTCCGCCGCGGACAAGACGGCGCAGGCCGGGTCGTGGTGGAACTGCCCAACACGCAAGTTGGCGTCGATATTCGCCAGCAGGGCCAGAGTCTGGTGGTCGAGTTCCTGCGCTCCACGCTGCCGGAGAGCCTGCGACGCCGCCTCGACGTCACCGACTTCGGTACGCCGGTGCAAAGCGTGTCTGCATTCCAGAACGGCGATCGCGTGCGCATGGTGGTGGAGCCTCGCGGCAACTGGGAGCACAGCGCCTACCAGACGGACAATCAGTTCGTGCTGGAGGTCCGCCCGCAGAAGGTCGATCCGAACAAGCTGACGCAAGGGCCGGGTTATGCGGGCGAAAAGCTCTCGCTGAACTTCCAGAACATCGAAGTTCGCTCGCTGCTGCAAGTCATCGCCGACTTCACCAACTTCAACGTCGTGACCAGCGACACGGTGACCGGCAGCGTGACGCTGCGCCTGAAGGACGTTCCCTGGGACCAGGCGCTCGACATCATCCTGCAGGCGAAGGGCCTGGGCCTGAAGAAGTCCGGCAACGTGATCTGGATCGCGCCCAAGGATGAACTGGCTGCGAAGGAAAAGCTGGACCTCGAAGCCAAGGTCCAGGTCGCCCAGCTCGAGCCGCTGCGCACGCAATCGTTCCAGCTCAACTACACCAAGGCCGAAGAAGTGGCCAAGGGCCTCACGGGTCAGAGCACCGGCGGGGGCGGGCAGCCTACGCGCATCCTGTCGCCGCGTGGCAGCGTCATCTTCGAAACGCGGACCAACCAGCTGTTCGTCAACGACATTCCGTCCAAGCTCGAAGAGGTCACTGCCCTGATCGCGAAGATCGACATCCCGGTGCGCCAGGTGTTGATCGAGGCGCGCATCGTGGAGGCGGATGACCGGTTCGGTCGCTCGCTCGGCGCGAAGCTGGGCGCGGCAGACATGCGCGGCTTCCGCAACGGCACGCCCGGCTGGAGCGTCGGCGGCAACAACCGCGTGGCGGTCACCGGCAACTACCTCGGTGTTGGCGAACAGACCCTCCAGGCGGAGGTCACGGGTGAGAGCTACATCCCGAACACGCAGTTCGTGAACCTGCCGGCAACCGGTCAGCTTGGCTTCAACGCGGCCAGCTTCGCGCTCTCGCTGTTCGGCGCCAGCTCGAACCGGTTCCTGAACCTGGAACTGTCTGCGCTCGAGGCCGACGGCAAGGGCAAGATCGTGTCGAGCCCGCGTGTGATCACCGCCGACCAGGTCAAGGCGCTCATCGAGCAAGGTACCGAGCTGCCGTACCAGACGGCGACGTCCAGCGGCGCAACGGCCATTGCATTCCGCAAGGCCAACCTGAAGCTGGAAGTGACGCCGCAGATCACGCCCGAAGGCAACATCATCCTGGACGTCGATGTGAACAAGGACAGCGTGGGTCGCCAAACGGCCGCTGGCTTTGCAATCGACACGAAGCACGTCAAGACGCAGGTGCTCGTGGAAAACGGCGGCACGGTGGTCATCGGCGGCATCTTCGAGCAGCTCGAGCGAGACGAAATCACCAAGGTGCCTCTGCTGGGTGACATCCCGGTGCTGGGGAATCTCTTCAAGCAGAGAACGCGCACGGCCAACAAGTCGGAGCTGCTTGTGTTCCTGACGCCGAAGGTCATTACCGATAGGTCGGCTGCACGTTGACCCGTAGAACGCAAATACAGAGCAAGAGAATCGTATGAAACTGCTTCGGTTGATGAGCTCGGCAGTCGCGGCCTTTGCAATGCTGCTGGCCGCCTGTGGTGGCGGCGGCGGTAGCGCAGGCAGTTCGCCTTTCCCCGGTGGCGGTACGAACCCGACGCCGACACCTGTTCCCGGGGGCAACGGCAGCGGCTCGGTGTCCGTGCAACTTGTCAGTACGGGTGGCCAGGTCATCAATCCCCCGACACTCACCGGTACGCAAAACGCGGTTGTGGTGGTCACGGTGCGTGACGCGAACGGTGCGGTAGTGCCCAACGCGATCGTGACGGTCACCAGTTCGGCGCTCACGATGACGCCGGCTTCAGGTACGCAACTCACCGATGCTTCCGGCGAAGCACGTGTGCAAGTGCAGCCGAAGGATCCGCTCGGTGGCGGCGCCACCACCATCGCTGTATCTGCATCGACCGGCGCCGAAGGTAGTTTGAACGTGGCTCTTGGTGCCGCCTCGGCAACCCTGGGCACCATGACCGCCAGCAGCACCACTGTTGCGGCCTACCAGACGCTGCAGGTCTCTGTGCCCGTGACGTTGTCCGGCTCAGCAAGCCCTGCGGTGCAGATCCCGGTGTCGTTTACCGCTAGCTGCGGTACCTTCGACCCGGCTCAGGCGAACTCCGATTCGAACGGTGTGGCAAGCAGCACCTACCGGAACCAGACGGGAACCACCGCCTGCGCCGGGCCCGTGACGCTCTCGGCGCAGGTCGGCTCATCTACGGCCAATGCCCAGATCACCGCCTCGGCTCCGCAGGCAGCGAACATCCAGTTCGTGAACGCGACCCCCAGCCGCATCTACTTGGCCGGCTCGCCGGGTGTCAGCCAGTCCATCGTGACCTTCAAGCTGGTGGACAGCAGCAACAACGCGGTGGCAGGCCAGAACATCGACCTCAACCTCTCGTTGCGGCCGACGGGGGCGTATCTGGGGTCCGTTCAGGGCACCACCACCGTTCGCCAATCCACCGATTCGACCGGTCAGGTGTCGGTCGCCGTGAATGCGGGCACGGCACCGGGGCCAGTGCAGATCGAGGCGGTGCTGGTGTCGCAGCCGGCAATCAAGAACGTCTCTAACACGCTCGCAGTGGCCTCCGGCCTGCCGGTGCAAAAGGCGTTCTCTCTCAGTGTGACGACCTTCAATATCGAAGCCTGGGGTGAAGATGGGGTCGAAACCACCATCAACCTGCGAGTGGCCGATCGCCTGGGCAACCCCGTGCCTGATGGCACCACAATCAACCTCGTCGCCGAGGGTGGCCAAGTGGTGGCCTCGTGCAACACGGCTGGTGCCAGCAGCAACAACACGGCGGCCTGCAGTGCCAAGCTGGTGAGCCAGAATCCGCGCCCGGCAGACGGCCGTGTGACGGTGCTGACCTGGGCCCAGGGCGAGGAGACCTTCGAAGACGCAGGTACGCCGTCCAACAACGTGTATGACTCCGGCGAGGTCTTCGAAGACCTGGGTCAGCCCTTCCTCGACAAGAACGAAGATGGCGCCTATCAAGCAGGTTCCGACGTCACTGTCGGTACGGCCCCGGGCTCTCAGGCATGTCCGACGAGCACCTCTGCCAATGCCGGTTACCGGTCCGTGGCTGGCACGTGTAATGGTGCCTGGGGCAGTGCGCTGGTCCGTCACTCCACGGTCATCGTGTTCTCTGGTGATGTGCCCTACATCAACCCGACCACGGTCGGCGTGGATTTCGACACCGCGGTTGCCAGCGCGGGCGAGCGCTGCGTTGTCACCTTCCCGCTGGTTGACCAGCGGGGCAACCCGCTACCTGCGGGAACGACACTCAGCGTGGCCAATATCGTCGGCGGCAACGTGCTCGATGGCCAAGGCAACCCGACCAATGCCACGTTCTCTGGCTTCGGCGGGGAGGGCGACAAGGTGCCTAACACCTCGGACCGTGGTCGCATCTTCCACTCCGCTGTCTTCAGCAAGTGCACGCGCCCGCAGGACCTTCGCTTTGACCTGACCGTCAGCACGCCGAAGGGCAAGAAGACCACCGTCTTCTATCCGTAAGCCGTGTTTGCGCTTGTTGGTCTGCCCGGCGGTGGCAAGTCCACCGTCGGCCGCCAACTCGCAAGGCGGCTGGGCGTCCCGTTCGCTGACGCAGACCAGGTGATCGAGACGCGGATCGGCATGCCGATCCGCCAGTTCTTCGATCGCGAAGGCGAAGCAGCCTTCCGCGATGTCGAATCGCAGGTGCTGAAGGAACTGCTCCAGCCTGGGCCGGGCGTGCTCTCCACGGGCGGTGGAGTGATAGTTCGTGCCGAGAACCGGGTGTTGCTGCGGCAGCAGGCAACGGTCATCTATCTGCGCACGGCGCCCGAAGAACTTCATCGGCGGTTGCGCCACGATACGCAACGTCCCTTGCTGCAGGTGGCCGATCCCCTGGCAAAGCTGCGTGAACTCCATGCGCTGCGCGATCCCCTGTACGCCGAGACCGCGCATTTCGTGGTCGATACCGGCAGACCCTCCGTGCCCACGCTGGTCAACATGATCCTCATGCAACTCGAGCTGGCCGGCGCGCTGGACCCGCATGCGCAGCGCTCTCCTCCTGGCCGCTGAGTGACCCATGCGCGCCCGTAAACTACGGCGCATGGATTCCTCCGCCAATGCCACGGGCGCTCAGCGCGTCCGCATCGAACTGCCCGAACGTGGCTACGACATCCTGATCGGGGGTGGCCTGTTGCAGTCGACTGCGACATGGTCAGACTTGCCAGTTTCCGCGCACGCGCTCATCGTGACGAACACTACTGTCGCGGACCTCTACGCGCGCAAGCTCGAGGCGGTGCTCGCAACGCAATACCGGCGAGTGGAGGTGGTCGTGCTCCCCGATGGCGAGCAGCACAAGGACTGGCAGACGCTCAATCTCATCTTCGACGCCCTGCTGGGCAAGGGCTGCGACCGCAAGACGGTGCTCTACGCCCTGGGCGGCGGAGTCGTCGGCGACATGACCGGTTTTGCTGCCGCCAGCTACATGCGGGGGGTGCCTTTCGTGCAGGTACCCACCACGTTGCTCGCCCAGGTGGATTCCTCCGTCGGCGGCAAGACCGCGATCAATCACCCGCTGGGCAAGAACATGATCGGTGCGTTCTACCAGCCGCAGCGGGTGGTTTGTGATCTCGACACGCTGGAAACGCTGCCGGAGCGCGAGCTCTCTGCCGGGCTCGCCGAAGTGATCAAGTACGGCCCGATCGCCGACATGGGCTTCTTCGATTGGCTCGAACACAACCTGGGCGCCTTGCTGGCGCGAGACCGTGAGTCGCTTGCCCATGCGGTCAAGCGCTCGTGCGAGATCAAGGCGGCAGTTGTCGGCGCAGACGAACGGGAGACCGGTCTGCGCGCGATCCTCAACTTCGGCCACACGTTCGGGCATGCCATCGAAGCGGGGCTGGGCTACGGGGAGTGGCTGCATGGCGAGGCGGTGGGTTGCGGCATGGTCATGGCCGCGGACCTCTCGGTGCGGCTGGGCCTCGTGGAGCCGGCCTTGGCGCAGCGGATCACGGCACTGGTGAAGCGCGCAGGCCTGCCCACCAAGGGGCCTGCGCTCGGGGCTGACCGCTACCTCGAACTCATGCGTCTCGACAAGAAGTCCGAAGCCGGCGACATCCGCTTTGTCGTCATCGAAAGGCCCGGGCAAGCGGCGTTGCGGGCGGCGCCGGACGAACTGGTTCGTGAGGTGCTGGCCGCCCACACTGGCTGACGACCGCGAGCGCGCCGCATGCAGCTTGCGCCCTACGCCAGCCACCCGCAGCACAGCCGCGGTCGCCGCCATCCCGAGCCCGAGGCGCCCACCCGTACCGCCTACCAGCGCGATCGCGACCGCATCGTTCATTCCACGGCGTTTCGCCGCCTCGTCTACAAGACGCAGGTCTTCCTCAACCATGAGGGTGACCTGTTTCGCACCCGCCTGACCCATTCGCTCGAAGTGGCGCAGCTGGGCCGGTCGATTGCCCGGTCGCTGGGCTTGAACGAAGACCTCGTCGAAGCGATCGCGCTCGCGCACGACCTGGGTCACACGCCGTTCGGCCACGCGGGGCAGGACGCCCTCAACCACTGCATGCGCCACGACGGCGGGTTCGAGCACAACCTGCAGTCATTGCGCGTCGTCGACAAACTCGAGGAGCGCTATCCGAACTTTGACGGGCTGAACCTCAGTTTCGAGACGCGCGAAGGCATCCTGAAGCACTGTTCGCGTTCGCGTGCCGAGGTGATCGAGCGCGAAGAACCCGGCGGTGTGGCGCGCCGCTTCCTCGATCGCACCCAGCCGAGCCTGGAAGCGCAGCTGTGCAATCTGGCCGACGAGATCGCCTACAACGCCCACGATATCGACGACGGTGTGCGCTCGGGGTTGCTGAGCCTCGAGCAGCTCGAAGCGGTGCCGCTGGTCAACCGGTTCCGCGAGCAGGCAAGGCACGAGCACCCCGGGCTGGGCGGGCGCCGGCTGCTGTTCGAGACCATTCGGCGGATGCTGTCGGAGCAGGTGTACGACGTGATCGGCGCCACCCGCGCGGCCTTGGACACACGCTGCCCGGCCAGCCCGGACGACGCCAGGCAAGCGCCGCCGATCGTGGCCTTCACGTCCGAAATGCGCGAGGCCAGCACGCAGCTGAAGCGCTTCCTGTTCGCCAACCTCTACCGGCACCCGCAGGTCGTCGAAACCACCGACCGGGCTCGCCGGGTCGTGCAGGAGCTGTTCGATGCCTATGACGCGGCGCCCGCCGAAATGACGGCCGGCTACGTGCAGACGGGCGACAGGCGCCGCGCCATCGCCGACTACATCGCCGGCATGACCGATCGGTTCGCGATCCGCGAGCATCAGCGCTTGACGGGCCGGCAGGCGTTTCCTTGACGGCAGGCGCCATCGCTGCCAGAAAATAGGGCCAGATCAAAGGACTCCCATGGCCCGACTTGCCCGGCTGGCGCTCGCCGGCTTGCCTCACCACGTGATCCAGCGTGGGCATCACCAGCAACCGATCGTGCTGGACGACGACGACCGGCGGTTGTTCCTGCAGATCCTGCGTGAGGCCAGCGTGGCGCACCAGGTCAGCATCCACGCCTACGCATTGCTGGACGACCATGTCCACCTGCTGGCCACGCCCCAGGTCGCCTCGGGGCTGAGCGCCCTGATGCAAGCGGTGGGGCGGCGTTATGTGGCCGCCTTCAACCGGCGTCATGGCCGGCGGGGAACGCTCTGGGAAGGGCGGTTTCGCGCCACCGTCATCGAGCCCGAGCGTTACCTGCTGCCTTGCATGAGCTACATCGAACTGCACCCGGTGCGGCACGGCGAGGTGGCCCAACCGGAGTTCTTTGCCTGGTCGAGCAGTGCACATCACTACGGCCTGAGAGCAGACCCGCTGGTGAGTGACCACAAGCTCTTCTGGGCGCTGGGCAACACACCGTTCGACCGGGAGGCGCGGTACCGCGCCTTGCTGGCCCAGGGCCTCAGCTCCCTCCAGGTGAAGGACATCACCCATGCCACTCAGAAAGGCTGGGCGCTCGGCTCGCCTGGCTTCGTTGCCAGCCTGGCCCAGCAAACCGACCGGCGGGTGAGCGCCAAACCACGAGGACGGCCGCGCAAGAATGATGTGTCCCTAATTAATTGACGGCGTGTGGCGCGACCGCTTAAATAGGAATCTGACCCCTTTTAATTCGATTGAACCCCTCGGCGGGGCGCAGTATCCTCCGGGCATTCCCTTACGATGACACGGAGAGCGCCATGACCCAGGCCGCCCCGGGGACGACTGCCCCCCAAGAAATCGCAGCTGCCAGCGAATTCGGTCTGTACAGCCCCGCCAACGAACATGACGCCTGCGGCGTAGGTTTCGTGGCGCACATCAAGGGCCAGAAGGCGCACGCGATCGTCGAGCAGGGTCTCAAGATCCTCGAGAACCTCGACCACCGCGGCGCCGTCGGTGCCGACAAGCTGATGGGCGACGGCGCCGGCATCCTGATCCAGATCCCCGACGAGTTCTACCGGGAAGAGATGGCCAAGCTGGGCGTGGCCCTGCCGCCTCCCGGCGAATACGGCGTCGGCATGGTGTTCCTGCCGAAGGAGCATGCCTCCCGCCTGGCCTGCGAGCAGGAACTCGAGCGCGCCGTCAAGGCCGAGGGCCAGGTGCTGCTGGGCTGGCGCGACGTGGCGGTCGACCGCGACATGCCGATGTCGCCCACCGTGCGCGCCAAGGAGCCGGTGATCCGCCAGATCTTCATCGCCCGCGGGCCCGACGTGATCGTTCCCGATGCGCTGGAGCGCAAGCTCTACGTGATCCGCAAGACCGCGTCCGCGGCGATCCAGAAGCTCAAGCTCACCCACAGTCACGAGTACTACGTGCCCAGCATGAGCTGCCGCACGGTCATCTACAAGGGCCTGCTGCTGGCGGACCAAGTGGGCAAGTACTACAAGGACCTGCAGGATCCGCGCACCGTGTCGGCCCTCGCCCTGGTGCACCAGCGCTTTTCCACCAACACCTTCCCCGAGTGGCCGCTCGCGCACCCGTACCGCATGGTCGCCCACAACGGCGAGATCAATACGGTGAAGGGCAACTTCAACTGGATGCGCGCCCGCGAAGGCGTCATGAAGTCGCCGGTGCTGGGGGACGACCTCGCCAAGCTGTACCCGATCACCTTCGAGGGCCAGTCCGACACTGCCACCTTCGACAACGCACTCGAGCTGCTCACGATGGCGGGGTACCCGCTCGCCCACGCGGCGATGATGATGATCCCCGAGGCGTGGGAGCAGCACACGCTGATGGACGAGCGCCGCCGCGCGTTCTACGAGTACCACGCCGCGATGCTGGAGCCATGGGACGGCCCGGCGGCGATGGTGTTCACCGACGGCCGCCAGATCGGTGCCACGCTCGACCGCAACGGCCTGCGCCCGGCGCGCTACATCGTCACCGACGACGACCTGGTGGTGATGGCCTCGGAATCCGGCGTGCTGCCGATCCCCGAGAACAAGATCGTCAAGAAGTGGCGCCTGCAGCCGGGCAAGATGTTCCTGATCGACTTCGAGCAGGGCCGCATCGTCGACGACGAGGAGCTCAAGAACCAGTTCGCCTCGGCCAAGCCGTACCGGCAGTGGATCGAGACGGTCCGCATCAAGCTCGACACCATCGAGGCCGCCGGCCAGCCCGAGACCTTCTCCGAGAGCCTGCTCGACCGCCAGCAGGCCTTCGGCTACACCCAGGAAGACATCAAGTTCCTGATGAGCCCGATGGCGCAGCTGGGCGAAGAGGGCATCGGCTCGATGGGCAACGACTCGCCGCTCGCGGTGCTGTCGGACAAGAACAAGCCGCTCTACAACTACTTCAAGCAGCTGTTCGCGCAGGTGACCAACCCGCCGATCGACCCGATCCGCGAGGCGATCGTGATGTCGCTGGTGTCGTTCATCGGCCCCAAGCCCAACCTGCTGGACATCAACGCGGTGAACCCGCCGATGCGCCTGGAGGTCTCGCAGCCCATCCTGGACTTCGACGACATGGCGCGCCTGCGCTCGATCGAGCAGCACACCGGCGGCAAGTTCCAGACCTACGAGATCGACATCACCTACCCGCTCGCCTGGGGCAAGGCCGGCGTGGAAGCCAAGCTCGCGTCGCTGTGCGCCGAGGCGGTGGATGCCATCCGCACCGGCCACAACATCCTGGTCATCACCGACCGCAACGTGTCGCGCGAGCAGGTGGCCATTCCTGCGCTGCTGGCGCTGTCGGCCATCCACCAGCACCTGGTGCGTGAAGGCCTGCGCACGACGGCCGGCCTGGTGGTCGAGACGGGCTCCGCGCGCGAGGTGCACCACTTCGCGGTGCTGGCCGGCTACGGCGCCGAAGCGATCCATCCGTACCTCGCGATGGAGACGCTGGCGTCGCTGCACAAGGAGCTGCCCGGAGAGCTGTCGGCCGAAAAAGCCATCTACCACTACGTCAAGGCGATCGGCAAGGGCCTGTCGAAGATCATGTCCAAGATGGGCGTGTCGACCTACATGTCCTATTGCGGCGCGCAGCTCTTCGAGGCCATCGGCCTCGAGAAGGGCCTGGTCGACAAGTACTTCCGCGGCACGGCTTCGCAGGTCGGCGGCATCGGCGTGTTCGAGGTGGCCGAAGAGGCCATCCGCATGCACCGCGCCGCCTTCGGCGACGACCCGGTGCTGGCCACCATGCTCGACGCCGGTGGCGAGTACGCCTGGCGCACCCGCGGTGAAGAGCACATGTGGACGCCCGATGCGATCGCCAAGCTGCAGCACGCCTCGCGCGCCAACAAGTTCGAGACCTACAAGGAATACGCGCAGATCATCAACGACCAGTCGCGCCGCCACATGACGCTGCGCGGCCTGTTCGAGTTCAAGTTCGACCCGAGCAAGGCGATCCCGGTCGAAGAGGTCGAGTCCGCGGCCGACATCGTCAAGCGCTTCGCCACCGGCGCCATGTCGCTGGGCTCCATCTCCACCGAGGCCCACACCACGCTCGCCATCGCGATGAACCGGATCGGCGGCAAGTCCAACACCGGTGAAGGCGGCGAGGACCCGGCGCGCTACCGCAACGAGCTCAAGGGCATTCCCATCAAGGCGGGCACCAAGGTGTCCGAAGTGGTGGGCGCCAAGGTCATCGAGGCCGACTACGAGATGAAGGAGGGCGACTCCCTGCGCTCCAAGATCAAGCAGGTCGCCTCGGGCCGTTTCGGCGTCACCGCCGAGTACCTGGCTTCGGCCGACCAGATCCAGATCAAGATGGCGCAAGGCGCCAAGCCGGGCGAGGGTGGTCAGCTGCCCGGCGGCAAGGTGAGCGAATACATCGGCTTCCTGCGCTACTCGGTGCCGGGCGTCGGCCTCATCTCGCCGCCGCCGCACCACGACATCTACTCGATCGAAGACCTCGCACAGCTCATCCACGACCTGAAGAACGCCAACAGCCGCGCCGACATCTCGGTGAAGCTGGTGTCCGAAGTGGGCGTGGGCACCATCGCGGCCGGCGTGGCCAAGGCCAAGGCCGACCACGTGGTGATCGCCGGCCACGACGGCGGCACCGGCGCCTCGCCGTGGTCGTCCATCAAGCACGCCGGCAGCCCCTGGGAGATCGGCCTGGCCGAGACCCAGCAGACCCTGGTGCTCAACCGCCTGCGCAGCCGCATCCGCGTGCAGGCCGACGGCCAGATGAAGACCGGCCGCGACGTCGTGATCGGCGCGCTGCTGGGCGCCGACGAGTTCGGCTTCGCGACGGCGCCGCTGGTGGTCGAGGGCTGCATCATGATGCGCAAGTGCCACCTCAACACCTGCCCGGTGGGCGTGGCCACGCAGGACCCGGTGCTGCGCAAGAAGTTCTCGGGCAAGCCCGAGCACGTCGTCAACTACTTCTTCTTCGTCGCCGAAGAGGCGCGCCAGATCATGGCGCAGCTGGGCATCCGCAAGTTCGACGACCTGATCGGCCGCGCCGACCTGCTGGACACCAAGAAGGGCATCGAGCACTGGAAGGCCAAGGGCCTGGACTTCAGTCGCATCTTCCACCTGCCGCAGGTGGCGGCCGACGTGCCGCGCCGCCAGGTCGAGACCCAGGACCATGGGCTCGCCCGGGCGCTGGACGTGAAGCTGATCGAGAAGTGCAAGCCCGCACTCGAGGGCCGCGAGAAGGTGCAGGTGCTCGAGGAGGTGCGCAACGTCAACCGCACCGTGGGCGCCATGCTCTCGGGCGAGCTGGTGCGCCACCACCCCGAGGGCCTGCCCGACCACACCATCTTCATCCAGAGCGAGGGCACGGGCGGCCAGAGCTTCGGCGCCTTCCTGGCCAAGGGCATCACGCTGTACCTGATCGGCGACGCCAACGACTACACCGGCAAGGGCCTCTCCGGCGGCCGCGTGGTGGTGCGCCCGAGCATCGACTTCCGCGGCGACGCGACCAAGAACACGATCGTCGGCAACACCGTGCTGTACGGCGCCACCGAAGGTGAAGCCTTCTTCCGCGGCGTGGCCGGTGAACGCTTTGCAGTGCGCCTGTCGGGTGCCACCGCGGTGGTCGAGGGCACGGGCGACCACGGCTGCGAATACATGACGGGCGGCACCGTGGTCGTGCTTGGCAGGACCGGCCGCAACTTCGCAGCCGGCATGTCGGGCGGCATTGCCTACGTGTACGACGAGGACGGCCAGTTCGCCAAGCGCTGCAACACCTCGATGGTGGCACTCGACAAGGTGCTGCCGGCAGACGAGCAGCGCGCCACCCAGGACCAGGCGATCTTCCATCGCGGCGTGGCTGACGAAGTGCTGCTCCGCAAGCTGATCGAGGACCACCATCGCTGGACCGGCTCGCTGCGCGCGCGCGACATCCTTGACCACTGGGCCGAGGCCCGCGCCAGGTTCGTGAAGGTGTTCCCGCACGAGTACAAGCGCGCGCTGGGCGAGATGACCGCGGCCAAGGAAGCCGACGCGACCATCGCCAAGGCCAGGGCCAACGAAGGCAAGAAGACCACGAAGGCCGTTGCCGGCAAGTAAGGCAAGGCAAAAAGCCAGAACGAGAGAACCACGATCATGGGAAAAGTCACCGGCTTCCTGGAATACGAGCGCATCGAGGAGGGCTATGCGCCCGTCGAGCAGCGCCTCAAGCACTACAAGGAATTCGTCATCGGCCTCAAGGCCGAGGAAGCGAAGGTCCAGGGTGCGCGCTGCATGGACTGCGGCACGCCGTTCTGCAACAGCGGCTGCCCGGTCAACAACATCATTCCGGACTTCAACGACCTCGTGTACCGCAATGACTGGGCCAATGCCATTCGTGTGCTGCACTCGACCAACAACTTCCCGGAATTCACCGGCCGCATCTGCCCCGCGCCGTGCGAGGCGGCCTGCACGCTCAACGTGAACGACGACCCGGTGGGCATCAAGTCCATCGAGCACGCGATCATCGACCGCGCCTGGGAAGAAGGCTGGGTCGCGCCGCAGCCGGCCGGGCGCAAGACCGGCAAGAAGGTGGCCGTCATCGGCTCGGGCCCGGCCGGGATGGCCGCAGCCCAGCAACTGGCGCGCGCCGGCCATGACGTGGTGGTGTTCGAGAAGAACGACCGCGCCGGCGGCTTGCTGCGCTACGGCATCCCCGACTTCAAGATGGAGAAGTCGCACATCGATCGCCGCGTCAAGCAGATGGAAGCCGAAGGCGTGGTGTTCCGCACCGGCGTGCTGGTGGGCCACCTGCCTGAAGGCAGCAAGGTCACCAACTGGGCCAAGGAAATCGTCTCTGCCGATCAGCTGAAGGCCGAATTCGATGCCGTGCTGCTGGCCGGCGGCGCGGAGCAGTCGCGCGACCTGCCGGTGCCCGGGCGCGACCTTGATGGCGTGCACTTCGCGATGGAGTTCCTGCCGCAGCAGAACAAGGTCAACGCCGGCGACAAGCTCAAGGGCCAGATCCGTGCCGAAGGCAAGCACGTGATCGTGATCGGCGGCGGCGACACCGGCTCCGACTGCGTGGGTACCAGCAACCGTCACGGCGCGGCGAGCGTTACCCAGTTCGAGCTCATGCCCATGCCGCCGGAGCAGGAGAACAAGTCGCTCACCTGGCCCTACTGGCCCTACAAGCTGCGCACCTCTTCCAGCCACGAAGAAGGCTGCGAGCGCGAGTTCGCCATCGCCACGAAGGAATTCATCGGCGAAAAGGGCAAGGTCACCGCGCTGAAGACCGTCCGCGTCGAATGGAAGGACGGCAAGATGGCCGAGGTGCCCGGCAGCGAGCAGACCCTCAAGGCCGACCTCGTGCTGCTGGCCATGGGTTTCGTGAGCCCGGTGGCCACGCTGCTCGATGCCTTCGGCGTTGACAAGGACGCGCGCGGCAACGCCCGCGCCAGCACCGAGTTCTTCGGCGGCTACAAGACCAGTGCCGACAAGGTGTTCGCCGCCGGCGATGTGCGCCGCGGCCAGTCGCTGGTCGTGTGGGCGATCCGCGAGGGCCGCCAGGCAGCCCGTGCAGTCGACGAGTACCTGATGGGCGCGACCGACCTGCCGCGTTGAGCCGGCCTTCATCCGGAGCCAAAAGCCGCCCGCGATACTCGCCGGCGGCTTTTTCCTTGTTTACATGGGCTGGCGAGCCGGCCAGTGTTTTCCCCTATCATCGGCTGCGCGGTGTTTCCTGACACCGCTTTTTCATGCTCCGGCCATGACAAATCCAACAGCGCCGCTGTCGTCTTCTGAAACTCCCCTCGTCGAACTGCGCAATGTCACCTGCGGCTACGGCGAGCGCGTGATCCTGCGCGACGTGGACCTCAAGGTGCCACGTGGCAAGGTGGTCGCGCTCATGGGCACTTCCGGCGGCGGCAAGACCACCGTGCTGCGGCTGATCGGCCGGCAACTGGCGCCGATGCAGGGCCAGGTGCTGTTCGGCGGCACCGACCTTGCCACGCTCGACCGCGAGGGCCTCTTCGCGGTGCGTCGCCGCATGGGCATGTTGTTCCAGTTCGGCGCCCTGTTCACTGACCTGTCGGTGTTCGACAACGTGGCCTTCCCGCTGCGCGAGCACACCAACCTGCCCGAGCGCCTGATCCGCGACCTCGTGCTCATGAAGCTCAACGCGGTGGGTCTGCGCGGTGCGCGCGACCTCATGCCCAGCCAGGTGTCGGGCGGCATGGCGCGGCGCGTGGCCCTGGCACGCGCCATTGCGCTCGACCCCGACCTCATCATGTACGACGAACCGTTCGCGGGTCTCGATCCCATCTCGATGGGCGTCGCGGCCCGCCTCATCCGGGAGCTCAACGACGCACTCGGCGTGACCAGCATCGTCGTGTCGCACGACGTCGACGAGACCTTCTCGATCGCGGATCACGTGGTGTTCATCGCCAACGGCCGCATCGCGGCGCAAGGCACGCCGCAAGAGATGCGCCACAGCGAAGACCCCCTGGTGCGCCAGTTCGTCGACGCGGCGCCCGACGGTCCGGTGCGCTTCCACTACCCGGCGACAGCGGTGACCGAAGACTTCGGCGTGCGCGGCCAGACAGGAGCGCAGCCATGAGCTGGTGGAAACCTGCGGACGTCGGCTATGCGGTGCGGGCCGAGCTGGCCGACATCGGCCATGCGGCACGGCTGCTCGGCCGGCTCTTCGCGCTGCTGGGGGCGACCCTTCGCCGCTTCCGCCTGGCGGTGGACCAGATCCACTTCCTCGGCAACCACTCCTTGGCCATCATCACCGTCTCGGGCCTCTTCGTCGGTTTCGTGCTGGGCCTGCAGGGCTACTACACGCTGCAAAGGTACGGGTCTTCCGAAGCGCTCGGCCTGCTGGTGGCCCTGTCGCTGGTGCGCGAACTCGGGCCGGTGGTCACGGCGCTGCTGTTTGCGGGCCGCGCCGGCACTTCGCTCACGGCCGAGATCGGCCTCATGAAGGCCGGCGAGCAGTTGTCGGCCATGGAGATGATGGCGGTCGACCCGATCCAGCGGGTGCTCGCGCCGCGCTTCTGGGGCGGCGTGATCGCGATGCCCTTGCTGGCGGCGGTGTTCAGTGCCGTCGGCATCATCGGCGGCTGGCTGGTGGGGGTGGTGCTGATCGGCGTGGACGAAGGTGCGTTCTGGTCGCAGATGCAAAGCGGCGTCGACGTGTTCAAGGACGTGGGCAACGGCGTGGTCAAGAGCATCGTCTTCGGCGTCACGGTCACCTTCATCGCGCTGTTGCAAGGCTACGAATGCCAGCCCACGCCCGAAGGTGTGTCGCGGGCCACCACCCGTACCGTGGTGATGGCCTCGCTGGCCGTGCTGGGCCTCGATTTCATACTCACCGCGATGATGTTCTCGATCTGAGCGGTTCGTGGAGTTAGTGATGCAGAAAAGCAAATACGACGTGTGGGTGGGCCTGTTCGTGCTGATCGGCGCGGCAGCCATCCTGTTCCTTGCACTGAAGGCCGGCAACCTGCTGAGCCTGTCGTTCGACCGCACCTATTCGGTGGCCGCCGACTTCGACAACATCGGCGGGCTGAAGCCGCGCGCGCCGGTCAAGAGCGCCGGCGTGGTGGTGGGCCGGGTCGCCTCGATCGGCTTCGACGACAAGAGCTACCAGGCGCGCGTCGTGCTCGACCTGGAGCAGCGCTTCAGCTTTCCGAAGGACAGCTCGGCGAAGATCCTTACCTCCGGCCTCCTGGGCGAGCAGTACATCGGCCTGGAGCCGGGCGCCGATGAAAAGAACCTCGCGGCCGGCGACGTCATCAAGGCGACGCAGTCCGCCGTCGTGCTCGAGAACCTCATCGGCCAGTTCCTCTACAACAAGGCCGCCGACGCCGGCACGGAGGGCAAGAAATGAGCCTCCTGCATGGAGGCCGGCTGCTGCTGCTGGCCGCCTCGATGACCCTGCTGAGCGGCTGTGCCACGGTGTCCAACCGCGGCGACCCGCTCGAGCCGATGAACCGCAAGATCTTCGCCTTCAACGAGGCCGTCGACGAACACCTGCTCAAGCCGGTGGCGACCGCGTATGCCGACTTCGTGCCCAGGCCGGTACGCAACGGTGTCGACAATTTCTTCAACAACATCAAGGACGCCTGGTCCGCCGTCAACCTGTTCCTGCAAGGTCGCATCCAGGATGGCCTGAACGACATGATGCGTTTCGGCACGAACAGCGTGTTCGGCTTTTTCGGCATTGCCGACCCGGCCACCGAATTGGGGCTGGAGCGCCACGGTGAGGACTTCGGCCAGACGCTGGGCAAATGGGGCGTGCCGGCGGGGGCCTACATCGTGTGGCCCATCCTGGGTCCGTCGACGGTGCGCGATTCGATCGGCCTGCCGGTGGATCAGGCGGCCTCGCCTGACTTCCTTACCAGCCCAACGCGCGTGCGCAATCAGCTCACCGCGTTGCGTGTGGTCAACGCCCGCTCGAACCTGCTGGGGGCGTCGCAAGTGCTCGACGACATCGTGCTCGACAAGTACACCTTCGTGCGCGACGGCTATCTGCAGCGCCGCCGCAGTCTGGTGTACGACGGCAACCCGCCGGACGAAGAGGGTGAACGTTACGACCTGGAACCTTCGGATACGGGTGGCGATGCCAAAGGTGCCGCACCTGCGGCCCAGCCTCCCAGTGCGCCGGCATCTGCGCCACCGGAGTCACGAAAGTAAACCTGTGCAAACGTGAGACGCCGCGGTGAACCCGTTGCCGCTGCCGCACGTTGAGCAAGTCAACCGCCGCGCTGCGCGAACTCCGCCGGCGCGGCGAGTTCAAACCGGGGCCCCTTGGGGCAACTCGCGAAAGGACCCATCAATGTTGAAACGAATCCTGACCGCTCTCGCTCTCGTGGGCATGGTGGCCGCCGGTGCGGCGCACGCACAAACGGCCAAGCCTGACGAACTGATCAAGCAAGTGTCCAACGAGGTGATCGACACGGTGAAGGCCGACAAGACCATCCAGGGTGGCGACGTGAAGAAGATCATGGCGCTCGTGGACAGCAAGGTGCTGCCGCACGTCAACTTCCGCCGCATGACCGCGTCCGCTGTGGGCCGCTACTGGCGCCAGGCCACGCCCGACCAGCAGCAGCGGCTGCAGGACGAGTTCAAGGTGCTGCTGGTGCGCACCTATTCCGGCGCCATTGCCCAGGTGCGTGATCAGGTCGTCGAGCTCAAACCCATGCGCTCCAAGCCCGAGGACACCGAGGTCATCGTGCGCACCGAAGTGAAGGGCAAGGGTGATCCGATCCAGCTCGACTACCGCCTCGAAAAGGCAGGCGACGCCTGGAAGATCTACGACGTGAACGTGCTGGGTGTGTGGCTGGTCGAAAACTATCGCAACAGCTTCGCCCAGGAAATCAGCGCCAACGGCATCGACGGCCTCATCGCCAAGCTGGCCGAGCGCAACAAGTCGGCCGGCATCAAGAGCTGAGCGAGCGCTTCGACCATGCTGCTGCTGCCCGCCGCACTCACTGAACGAGAAGCCCGCGACACGCTGCGCATGCTCAAGGCCGCACTCCAGCAGGAGGCGGCGGGGCCGGCCGAGCTGCTGTCGGTGGATGGCTCGCAGCTGCAGCGATTCGACTCCAGCGCGCTGGCGGTGCTGCTCGAATGCGAGCGCATGGCGCAGGCCTGGGGCAAGCGGTTCGAGGTGAGGCACCTGCCCACCAAGCTGGTGGAACTGGCGAAGGTCTATGGCGTGGACGCAGCCCTGCCGATCGCGCCGGGCTGACACGCTACAGCCAACGCCGCGCACGAAGCAAGACGACGAACGGCCCGCACATGCGGGCCGTTTCTCATTCCGCCTGCGCGTAGCGCTTGGCGCGCAGGTTCTTCTTGATCTCCTGAAGCATTGGCCGAAGGTTTTCGCCCAGCCTCAACGCCACGCCGGTGGTCAGGATGTCGATCACGATGAGGTGCAGCAGGCGCGACACCATCGGGCTGTAGCGGTCGTAATCCTCCGGATGGTCGGCCGCCAGCAGGATCTGCGCGTGCTGCACCAGCGGCGAACCGCTGGCGGTGATGACGATGGTGGTGGCGCCCTTTTTCTTGGCGATTTCAGCCGCGTCGAGCAGGTCACGGCTGCGGCCGGAGTTCGAGATGATCACCGCGCAGTCGCCCGGCCCGAGCATCGTGGCGGCCATGACCTGCACGTGCCCGTCGCTGTAGGCGACCGCGTTGACGCCCAGGCGAAAGAACTTGTGCTGCGCATCCTGCGCCACGATGCCCGAGTTGCCGACACCGTAGAACTCGATCTTGCGACCTTGCTTGCCGGCCTCGGCGAGGGCCGCAATGGCACGCTCGAAGGCATGGCTGGCGGCGTCGTTGCGGTACTTCAGCAAGGCCGACACGGCGTTGTCGATCACCTTCACGATCAGGTCGCCGGCCTTGTCGTCCACGTCGACCGAGCGGTGCACGAAGGGCACTCCTTCGTTCACGCTGCCGGCCAGCTTGAGCTTGAAATCGGCCAGTCCGTCATAGCCGACGCTGCGGCAGAAGCGCACCACGGTCGGCTTGCTGACGTGCGAACGCTCGGCCAGTTCGGCCACCGGCAGGCTGGCGAAGCTGCGCGGGTCGGCGAGCACCAGCTTGGCCACCCGCTGCTCGGCGGGCGGCAGCGCCGGGATCGAGGCGCGGATTCGGTCGAGCATGGTGCTCATCTCACTCTTCTTCGAACCACGCGAAGCCGTCGCGCGCGACCAGCGCGCTGGCGGCGGCAGGGCCCCACGAGCCGGCCGCGTAGGTGCGCGGGCCGGTGGTGTCCCTGCGCCAGGCATCGAGGATGGGCTCCACCCAGCGCCAGGCCTGCTCCTGTTCGTCGCTGCGCACGAACAGGTTCAGGCGACCGGCAATCGCGTCGAGCAGCAGGCGTTCATAGGCGCCCACGCGGTCGGTGGGGAAGGCCTTGTCGAAGTCCAGGTCGAGGAACACCGGCGACAGCGCCTCGCTCTGGCCCGAGCCCTTGGCGGCCGACAGGTGAAGCTCCAGGCCGTCTTCGGGCTGCAGCTTGATCACCAGCTTGTTGGCCCGGTTGGTGCCGGGGAAGATGGGGTGGGGCACCGGCCGGAAGTTGACGACGATCTCGGCGTCACGCGCGGCCAGGCGCTTGCCGGTGCGCAGGTAGAAGGGCACGCCGGCCCAGCGCCAGTTCTGCACCTCGGTGCGCAAGGCGACGAAGGTTTCGCAGTGGCTGCCCGCCGGCACCTTGGTTTCTTCCAGGTAGCCGGGCACCGGCTTGCCGCCCGACATGCCGGCGCGGTACTGGCCCCGTACCACGTCGCGCGCCACGCTTTCTTCGGTGAAGGGCTTGAGCGAGCGCAGCACCTTCAGCTTCTCGTCGCGGATCGCATCGGCATCGTTGGAGGAGGGCGGCTCCATGGCCACCATCGTGAGCAGCTGCAATGCGTGGTTCTGGATCATGTCGCGCAGGGCGCCGGTGCGGTCGTAGAAGTCGCCGCGCGTGCCCACGCCCAGGCTTTCGGCCAGCGTGATCTGGATGTTGGCGATGCACTCGCGCCGCCACAGCGGTTCGAAGAGGGCGTTGCCGAAGCGCAGTGCCGCGAGGTTCTGCACCGAAGGCTTGCCAAGGTAGTGGTCGATGCGGAAGGCCTGGTTCTCGTCGAACACCGAACGCACCACGCGGTTGATCTCCTGAGCGCTCTGCAGGTCGTGGCCCAGGGGCTTCTCGAGCACGACACGAATACGCGGCGTGTTCAGGCCGGCGACCCCGAGCTGCTCGCAGATCTGGGGGAACAGGTGCGGACTGGTGGCGAGGTAGAGCACCACGGTGTCGGCATTGCGCTCGCCCAGCCATTCCTTCAGACGCTGGTAGTGGTCGGGCTGCGACAGGTCCATGCGCCGGTAATGCAGCAGCGCGGCAAACCGGTCGAACTCCTCGCTGCTGGGGCGCTTGGCGTCGTCGACCTCCTGGAAGCGCGCCTTCAACCAGGCGCGGTACTGCTCGTCGCTCTGCTCGTCTCGAGCGACGGCGAGGATGCGGCCGTTTGCCGGCAGCTTGCCGTGGCGAAAAGCCTGAAAAAGCGCCGGCATCAGCTTGCGCCAGGTGAGGTCGCCGGTGCCGCCAAAGAAGACCAGATCGAATGACATAGTGTATGAAACAAAGTTTCACGCGCATGATGCCGACCAGAGGCGGACTCGTCAATGGGCGTGGTTCCTGGGGGTTCTACATGGCCGAGGCTGGTTGTTGGTTTCCTCGGGGTTACGGGGTAACGCGGTTACGATGCAGGGGTCCCGGCCGGTGTTCACCAGGGTGCAACCGCCAAGCGCGACAATCCCTGCCTGTTTCCCGCCGCTGTGTACGCCACAGGCCACCATGCCAACTCAACTCGACCAGCTCAAGCAATACACCACTGTCGTCGCGGACACCGGCGACTTCAAGCAACTGGCGCAGTTCGCGCCGCAGGACGCGACCACCAACCCCTCGCTCATCCTCAAGGCCGTACAGAAGCCCGAATACGCGCCGCTGCTCGCCGAGGTGGTGGCGGCCCACAAGGGGCAGCCGCTCGACGCGATCGTCGACCGGGTGCTCGTGCGTTTCGGGCTGGAGATCCTGAAGGTCGTGCCGGGCCGAGTGTCCACGGAGGTGGATGCGCGCCTGAGCTTCGACACTGCAGGCACCATTGCCCGCGCGCAGCGCATCATGGGCCTGTACGAAGCGGCCGGCATCGGCCGCGACCGGGTGCTCATCAAGGTGGCCTCCACCTGGGAGGGCATCCAGGCGGCCCACGCGCTCGAACGCGAGGGCATCCGCTGCAATCTCACCCTGCTGTTCTCGTTCTGCCAGGCCGTGGCTTGCGGCGAAGCGGGCGTGCAGCTGATCTCGCCCTTCGTCGGCCGCATCTACGACTGGTACAAGAAGGCGGCCGGCCCGGCATGGGACGAGGCTGCCAATGCAGGCGAGAACGATCCTGGGGTGAAGTCGGTGGCGCAGATCTACCGCTACTACAAGAAGTTCGGCATCGACACCGAGGTCATGGGCGCGAGCTTCCGCAACGCGGGGCAGATCCTTGCGCTGGCCGGTTGCGACCTGCTCACCATCAGCCCTGAACTGCTCGCGCAATTGCAGGCCAGCGACGCGCCGGTGGCCCGGGCGCTCGACGCCGAAGCCTGCAAGACCTGCGACGCCAAGGCCGTGACCTACAACGAGGCCAGCTTCCGCTACGCGCTCAACGAAGACGCGATGGCGACCGAGAAGCTGGCCGAGGGCATCCGGGCTTTCGCCGCCGATGCCGCCAAGCTCGACCACATGATCCGCTCGCTCTGATGAACAACGCCCCTCGCTGCGACAACACCCTGGCATGGACCGCCCTGCGCGGTCACTATGAGGCCCACGGCCGCGACTTCGACCTGCGTGAAGCGTTCGCACGTGACGCAGGCCGCTTCGAGGCCTTCGGCATCGAGGCCCCGGAAGTGTTTGCCGACCTGTCGAAGAACCGCTGGGACCTTGCCACCTTCAGGCTGCTGCTCGAGCTCGCCCGCGAGTGCCAGCTGGAAGCACGGCGCGATGCCATGTTGTCAGGCGAGGCGATCAACACGACCGAGGGGCGTGCTGTGCTGCACACCGCCTTGCGCGCGCCGAAGGGGCAGGGACCGTTCAGCGGCGAGGTGCACGAGGTGCTCGATCGCATGCTCGCGTACGCGGAGCAGGTGCGCGACACCGCAGCCAGCGGCATCCGCCACGTGGTCAACATCGGCATCGGCGGCTCGGACCTGGGGCCGCAGATGGTGGTGCCGGCGCTCGACGCCTACTGCCGCCGTGGCCTGCATTTCCACTTCGTCTCCAACGTCGATGGCCATGACATCGCGCCGGTGCTGCGCGAGCTGAATCCCGCCGAGACGCTGTTCATCATCGCGTCGAAGACCTTCACGACGCAGGAAACGATGGCCAACGCGCATGTCGCCAAGGCCTGGTTCCTGGCCCACGGCGGCACCGACACGCGCAGGCACTTCGTGGCCACCACCACCAACGTGAAGGCAGCGGCCGAGTTCGGCATCGACACCACGTTCGGTTTCTGGGACTGGGTGGGCGGCCGCTATTCATTGTGGTCGGCCATCGGCCTGCCGATCGCGCTGGCAGTGGGCACGGACAACTTCCGTGCATTGCTTGCCGGCGCGCATGCAATGGACCAGCACTTCGCGCAGGCGCCGCTCGAGCGCAATCTGCCGGTGGTGCTGGGGCTGCTGGACATCTGGTACCGCAACTTCCACGGCTTTTCGAGCCGCAGCGTCGCGCCGTACCACCAGGGCCTGAAGCGCCTGCCGGCCTACCTGCAGCAGCTCGAGATGGAAAGCAACGGCAAGTGCGTCGACCTGTCGGGCGCAGCGCTGCCCTACGACACCAGCCCGGTCGTGTGGGGGGAGCCGGGCACCAACGGACAGCATGCGTACTTCCAGATGCTGCACCAGGGCACCGACGTGATTCCGGTCGAGTTCATCGCGGTGAAGCGCCCGACGCACGAGCACGCCGATCTGCATGCCAAGCTGCTGGCGAACTGCCTCGCGCAGTCGCAGGCGCTCATGCTGGGCAAGACCGCCGAGCAGGCGAGGGGCGAGAAGGCGCCCACCGCCTCGCGCCAGCTGGACCCGGGCATCGTGGCTCGCCATCGCAGCTTCCCTGGCAACCGGCCCAGCACCACGCTGCTCCTCGATCACCTCACGCCGCGCTCGCTGGGGGCGCTGGTGGCGCTGTACGAGCAGCGAGTGTTCGTGAGCGGTGCCTTGTGGGGCATCAACAGTTTCGACCAGTGGGGCGTCGAGCTGGGCAAGGCGCTGTGCAACGACCTGCTGCCGCGTTTTGCCAGCGGCGACACGCACGGCCTCGATGCTTCGACCGCCGGGCTGCTGAAGAGGCTGGTCGCATGAGGGCCGTCGTCTTCGATTTCGGCGGCGTCGTGTTCCGCTGGCAGCCGCTTCAGCTGCTGCAGCAGGTGCTACCCGAACATGCGCGTGACGAAGCGAGCGCGCGCGAGGTTGCAGGGCACGTTTTCCAGAGCTTCGTGCCCCACAGCGACTGGGCCGAGTTCGACCGCGGCACGATCAGTGCGCCGGAGCTTGCGGAGCGCATTGCCTCGCGCACCGGCCTGAGCGTCGCGGAGGTGGGGGCGGTGATCGATGCGATCCCGCCCCACCTCGAGCCCGTCGGCGGCACGGTGGCGTTGATGCGCCGCCTGAAAGATGCCGGCCACCCGCTGTTCTATCTTTCCAACATGCCCGCGCCCTATGCGGACCACCTCGAGCGCAGCAACAAGTTCTTCTCGTTGTTCGACGGCGGCGTGTTCTCTGCGCGCGTGGGGCTCATCAAGCCGGATCCGGCGGTGTTCGAACTGATGCGCTCGCGCTTCGGCATCACGCCAGGCGAAAGCGTCTTCATCGACGACCATGCCGGCAACATCGAGTCGGCCCAGGCCTGCGGCTGGCGGGCCGTCCACTTCCAGAGCGCTGCGCAATGCGAGGCGCAATTGGCCGAAGACGGCTGGCTCTGACTGACCTTGCGGGAACGTCGCTCCGAAAGGAGCGACGGAAAAGTCTGGTCGGGGTGAGAGGATTCGAACCTCCGGCCTCTACGTCCCGAACGCTTAGCCCTTGCGCCTATTCTATCGGTGATTTAAGGTGATCCCCGATTTGTTGGGACAAATTTGGGACACGGGACATGGGAACCATCACGAAGCGGGGAGAGTTGCAGTGGCAGGCGAAGGTGAGGCGAAGGGGCTTCCCCACGCAGTCGCGCACTTTCTCGTACAAGGAGGACGCTGAGAAGTGGGTTCGTGCCGTCGAGCGCGAGCTGGAGACATCTGGCTTCGTGGACCGGCGCGAGGCGGACAAGAACACGCTGGCGGAGGTGCTCAAACGGTATCAGAAGGAGGTCACGCCCGCCAAGAAGTCGGCCGACATCGAGTCGATCAAGATCGATGTCATCTTGAAGGACGCCTCGCTTCCCAAGCTGAAGATGTCAGCCATCACCAGCGCCGCCGTGGCGAGCTGGCGGGACCGCCGATTGAAGGAGGTCAGCGGCGCAACGGTCAATCGTGAGATCGATGTGCTGTCCACCGTGCTCAACCATGCTCGCCGGGAATGGGGTATCCACGTCGATAACCCGATTCCCTACGTGAAGCGCCCTGAGAAGGCGAGGGCGCGAGATCGCCGGTTTTCGGCGGAAGAAGAGGCCTACTTGCTGGCGGCCCTTACCGGGGGTGAGCGGCTTTCTGATGGCACGTTCGGCAAGGGGGCTCGCAACCCGTGGTTGCAGCCCCTCGTTCAACTCGCCATGGAGACGGCCATGCGGCGTGGCGAACTGCTTGCGCTGGAGTGGGAGAACGTGGACTTGAAGCGCCAGACGGCACACCTGCCCGATACGAAGAACGGCGACGCCCGGACGGTGCCCCTCTCGACAAAGGCCGTCGCCATCTTGGCTGCGCTTCCCCGCTCGGATGGCGACGAGGAAGGTGATGGCGCGGAGGCGAGGCGTTCAGGAAGGGTCTTTGCGACCACGGCCTTGGCGCTGCGCAAGGGGTTCACGCGCGCTGTCGAGCGTGCTCGGGAGCAGTACATCGCTGACTGCAAGGCGTCGAAGCGCAAGCCCCTTGCCGGGTTCCTGGCCGATATCCATTTCCACGACACGCGACATGAGGCCGCTTCGCGCTTGGCTGAGAAGCTGTCCAACGTCTTGGAGCTTTCCGCCGTCACCGGGCACCGTGATCTGCGGATGCTCAAGCGCTACTACCACCCGCGCGCCGAAGACCTCGCAAGAAAGCTGGGGTAGCTCCGATAAATCGCCCCCCCCTTTTTCGCCTGGAAGAGGGGGACAAGCCTGTGGACGGAGCAGGTTGTCCACGATAAATCTACCCCCCTCATCGCCGATAAAGTCACCCCCCTGTCGGTGGTTCCCTCCGATAAAGTCGCCCCACTTCCTCCGTTAAATCCACCCCTCCCTAAACCTGTAAGGTTGCCTGTAGCTCTTTGCCTTTAACTTCACTGGTAGCAAGAGCGGCGCAAACGGTGGAGAAGTCGGGCAAAGCGGCCTGCGGCCGTGGCACCCCCTGCGGGGGTTCCCCCGATCAAGTCGGCTCCCCCTCCCCCGGATCGCGGCCCCTGCGGGGCGATGTTGTTGAAGGGCGGCCATGCCGCCCGGTGGTGCTCGACGACCTGTGTGCCGGGGCATGTGTTCGGCGGGCTACGCTAAAAATCGGCTTGGGCCGATTTTCTTAACGCTACCGCCTCACCCGACAGTCCCCCGGACTGTCGGGCTACGCACGGTATGCCCCGGAAGTTGCGTCCGTGGTGTGCTTAGGCCCAGTTTGGCTTTCAGAAAAGGGGGGTCTGCCACCGGCTTGACTCCAAATGGACGTCGGTGGCCCGCACAGAGGGCTTGCAAGACGGCTGGGAGGGTTGGGTGAGCCGGGAGGCAACAGGCACCTCCTACGGCCCGTCTGCGCCGCCCTTAGCTCATGCAAGGGCGGTCTCGGCGTAGTGCCGAGGTGGATGGCTTACTTCTTGAGCAACAGGACGATGTGGTGCGTGATGCCAGTTGCGACCAGCACGGCGTTTTCGTTGTTGCAGAACGGGTAGCCGTTGTGCTTGATGACGATGATTTCCATTGTTTTCACCTCCTTTCCGGGCAGTTGCCTCACAACTATTTATGCGTCGGCGCTGAAAGTCGAACAAAAAGCGTCTTGCTCTGGATGAAGCCACGAGCCCGATCCCGGCGCGCGTGCCTTTCTTGACATAGATTACGATAATTACGATAATACGGTTACGGTAATTATCGTAATTCAATGAGGTGTGCGATGGCTAGGCAAGTTGCGACGCAAGAGGTGGTGTTCTCGGTGGCTGAGGCTCTTGTCTCGGAGGGTATCGAACCGAGTCTGACGACGGTACAGGGGCGCACGGGCGGTTCGTACACGACCGTGAAGCGGCATCTCGAAG
>CAMLNA010000007.1 GCA_946481025.1 uncultured Rivibacter sp. | reverse complement strand
CGGCGCCCGCGAGGTATTCCATCAGCTCGTCGGCGATGGCCGAGAACAGCGGCTTGTCGGCCAGGAATTCGTCGGTCAGGCCGTGGATCTTGACCGCGTCTTCGCTGTTGGCGCGCTCGGGGTTGAGATAGAAGTGCTTGTTGTTGCCGGTGAGCCGCCGGTTGATCATCTCGACACAGCCGATCTCGATGATGCGGTCGCCGGATTCGGGGCTCAGGCCCGTGGTTTCGGTGTCCAGGAAGATCTGTCGAGTCATGCGGCTCAGTGATTCTCTTTGGCGTGGTTGATCGAGTATCGCGGGATCTCGACCACAAGATCCTCCTGCGCCACGATGGCCTGGCAGCTCAGGCGCGAGTTGGGTTCCAGCCCCCACGCGCGGTCGAGCAGATCTTCTTCGCTTTCGTCCATCTCGCCCAATGAGTTGAAACCCTCGCGCACGACGACGTGGCAGGTGGTGCAGGCGCAGCTCATCTCGCAGGCATGTTCGATCTCGATGCCGTTTTCGAGCAACGCCTCGCAGACCGACGTGCCGGGCTGCGCCTCGATCGTCTTGCCCTCTGGGCAGTATTCCTGGTGGGGCAGGATCTTGATGATGGTCATGTCGTTCAAACCTCTTCGACGCTGCGGCCCGACAGCGCCTGGCGGATACCGCGATTCATGCGTTCGGCCGCAAAGGACTCGGTACCCTTCGCCAGCGCTTCGACGGCGGCGTCGATGGCATGGTGATCTTCACCCTGGGCAGCCTGCTGCACGGCATTGAGCAGCCCGTCGACCGCTGCGCGCTCGCTTTCGCTGAGCAGGTCGCCGTCGGCGGCCAGTGCCGATCGGGTGGCGAGCACCATGCGCTCGGCCTCGACGCGCGACTCTCGCAGCGCGCGGTCCTTCATGTCGCCATCGGCCGTGCGGAAGCCCTCCTGCAGCATGGAGGCGATCTGGTCGTCGGTGAGCCCGTAGCTCGGCTTCACGGTGATGGCCGCCTCCACGCCGGAGGTGAGTTCACGCGCGGAAACGCTCAGCAGCCCGTCCGCGTCGACCTGGAAGCTCACCCGAATGCGCGCAGCGCCGGCAACCATCGGCGGGATGCCGCGCAGTTCGAAGCGCGCCAGCGAGCGGCAATGCTCGACCTGCTCGCGCTCGCCCTGCACCACGTGGATTGCCAACGCGGTCTGCCCGTCCTTGAAGGTGGTGAAGTCCTGCGCACGCGCCGTGGGAATGGTGGAGTTGCGCGGAACGATGCGCTCCACCAGCCCGCCCATCGTTTCGAGTCCGAGCGACAGCGGGATCACGTCGAGCAACAGGATCTCGCCGTTCTGCGCATTGCCCGCGAGCTGGTTGGCCTGGATGGCAGCGCCCAGCGCCACCACCTCGTCGGGGTTCAGGTTGACCAGCGGCGCGCGGCCGAAGTGCTGCGCCACGGCCTCGCGAACCTGCGGCATGCGGGTGGAGCCGCCGACCAGCACGACGCCCTGCACGTCGTCTTTGGTGACCTTGGCATCTCGCAGCACCTTGCGCACGGCGGCAAGCGTGCGGTCGGTCAGCGCCTTGGTCAGTTCGTCAAAACGGCTGCGTGCGAGCGCGAGGTCGATCGCTCCTGCGCTCAGGCCGACTCGAAGGGGCACTTCGGCACGATCGGTCAGCGCCTCCTTGGCCTGGCGGGCGGCCACCAGCAGGGCACGCTTGTCTTGTGGCGTGGCCGCATGCACGCCCGACTCGAGCGCCGCCCAGTCGGCAATGGCATGGTCGTAGTCGTCGCCGCCCAGGGCCGAATCGCCGCCCGTGGCCACCACCTCGAACACGCCGCGCGTGAGCCGCAGCAGCGAAATGTCGAAGGTGCCGCCACCCAGGTCGTACACGGCATAGAGGCCTTCCGAGCCGTTCTCCAGCCCGTAGGCGATGGCGGCCGCCGTGGGTTCGTTGATCAGGCGCAGCACGTTCAGGCCGGCGAGCCGGGCGGCGTCTTTCGTGGCCTGGCGCTGCGCTTCGTCGAAGTAGGCCGGCACCGTGATCACGGCACCGAACACGTCGTCGTTGAAACTGTCCTCGGCGCGCTGGCGCAGGGCGGCCAGGATCTCGGCCGACACCTCCACCGGCGACTTCACGCCTTCGCGAGTGGCCAGGCTCACCATGCCCGGTGCCTCGACGAACTCATAGGGCAACTTGCCGCGCTCGGTGATGTCCGCGAGGCCGCGCCCCATGAAGCGCTTCACCGACACGATGGTGTTCTGCGGATCGTTGGCCTGCTCGGCCAGCGCATCGAAACCGATCTGCCGACGGCCGCCCGGCAGGTAGCGCACGGCCGACGGGACGATGACGCGGCCTTGTGCATCGGGCAGGCATTCGGGCACGCCGTGCCGCACGGCGGCCACGAGCGAATGCGTGGTCCCCAGGTCGATGCCCACCGCGATACGGCGCTGGTGAGGGTCAGGCGATTGCCCGGGTTCTGAAATCTGCAGGAGGGCCATGGTGATGTGCTGTGCGGCCTTTCATTGTCCCAGCGCGTCCAGGCGCTGCTCCACATCGTGGGCAAAGCGCTCGACGAACATGAGGGCTCTCACTTGCTGGGCCGCGGCGTGCCAGTCGCGTTGTTCGTCCAGCGTGGCGGCGAGCTGCGTGAGCATCTGCTTGCGAGTGGCCATGACTTCGTCGTGCAGCGCGCCGAGCTCGGCTTCGCCGCGCGCGTCTTCCAGCGACTCGCGCCACGCCATCTGCTGCATGAGGAAGTTCGCCGGCATCGCCGTGTTCTTCTCGGCCTGCAGCGGCACGCCGTTCTGCTCGCACAGGTACGCGGCGCGCTTGAGCGGATCCTTCAGCCGCTGATAGGCCTCGTTCACCCGCACGGCCCATTGCATGGCCACCCGCTGCGCCGCCGCGCCCTCGGCAGCAAAGCGGTCCGGGTGCACCTCGGCCTGCAGCGCCTTCCAGCGCGCGTCGAGTTCGGCGCGCTGCTGCTCGAAGCGCGGTGCTATGCCGAAGAGCTCGAAGTCGTTGGCATCCAGCTTCATGTCGATCAACAAAAAGGCGCGGCGAAGGCCGCGCCTCGATTACTGCCCTGGCCGCGTCACACCCTGAACGACTCGCCGCAACCGCAACGGTCCTTCTCGTTCGGGTTGTTGAACTTGAAGCCTTCGTTCAGGCCCTCGCGCACGAAGTCGAGCTGCGTGCCCTCGAGATACGGCAGGCTCTTGGGATCGACCAGCACCTTGACGCCGTGCCCCTCGAAGACGATGTCCTCGGGCGCCACTTCGTCGGCGTACTCGATCTTGTAGGCCATGCCGGAACAGCCGGTGGTCTTGACGCCGAGACGCACGCCCACGCCCTTGCCACGCTTGGTGAGATAGCGCGTGACATGGCGGGCGGCGGCCTCGGTCAGCGTGACTGCCATCATTGGCGCCCTACTTTGCCGTCGCAGCCTCGGCGGCTGCGACGTGCCTGGCCTTGTAGTCGCTCACGGCAGCCTTGATCGCGTCTTCGGCCAGGATCGAGCAATGGATCTTCACCGGCGGCAACGCCAGCTCTTCGGCGATCTGCGTGTTCTTGATGGTGGCGGCCTGGTCCAGCGTCTTGCCCTTCACCCATTCGGTGACAAGCGAGCTCGACGCGATGGCGGAGCCGCAGCCGTAGGTCTTGAAACGCGCATCCTCGATCACGCCGGTGGCCGGGTTCACCTTGATCTGCAGCTTCATCACGTCGCCGCAGGCCGGTGCGCCGACCATGCCGGTGCCGATGCCTTCTTCGGCCTTGTCGAAAGAGCCGACGTTGCGGGGGTTTTCGTAGTGGTCGATGACCTTGTTGCTGTATGACATGGTTTTCTCCTACTGCTGGCGTTGCTCAGTGGGCGGTCCACTGGATCGCGCTGATGTCGACGCCGTCCTTGAACATCTCCCACAGCGGTGAGAGCTCGCGCAGCTTGGCCACGCGGTCCTTCAGCGTGGCCACGGCGTAGTCGATCTCTTCCTCGGTGGTGAACCGGCCGATGGTCATGCGCAAGGACGAATGCGCCAGTTCGTCGCTGCGGCCGAGCGCGCGCAGCACGTAGCTGGGTTCGAGGCTGGCCGAGGTGCAGGCGGAACCCGACGACACCGCGATACCCTTGATGCCCATGATCAGCGACTCGCCTTCCACATAGTTGAACGAGGCATTGACGTTGTGCGGCACGCGCTTGTCGAGGTGTCCGTTGATGAACACCTGCTCGATGTCTGCAATACCCGCGAGCAACCGGCGCTGCAGCATGCGGATGCGCTCGAGTTCGGTGCCCATCTCCTCGCGCGCGATGCGGAAGGCCTCGCCCATGCCGACGATCTGGTGGGTCGGCAAAGTGCCCGAGCGCATGCCGCGCTCGTGGCCACCGCCGTGCATCTGCGCCTCGAGGCGCACGCGCGGCTTGCGGCGCACATACAGCGCGCCGATGCCCTTGGGGCCATAGGTCTTGTGCGAAGCCAGGCTCATCAGGTCGACCGGCAGGCTGGCCAGGTCGATCTGCACCTTGCCGGTGGCCTGCGCCGCATCGACGTGGAACACGATGCCGCGCTCGCGGCAGATGCTGCCGATGGCCGGAAGGTCCTGGATGACGCCGATCTCGTTGTTGACGAACATCACAGACACCAGGATGGTGTCGGGCCGGAGTGCAGCCTTGAACTTGTCGAGATCCAGCAGGCCGTCTTCCTGCACATCGAGGTAGGTCACCTCGAAGCCCTGGCGCTCCAGTTCGCGCATCGTGTCGAGCACCGCCTTGTGCTCGGTCTTCACGGTGACGAGGTGCTTCCCGCGCGACTTGTAGAACTGCGCAGCGCCCTTGATGGCGAGGTTGTTGGACTCGGTGGCGCCCGAGGTCCAGACGATCTCGCGCGGATCGGCACCGATCAGCTCGGCCACCTGCACACGGGCCTTCTCGACGGCCTCTTCGGCTTCCCAGCCCCAGGCGTGGCTGCGTGATGCCGGGTTGCCGAAATGCTCGCGCAACCACGGAATCATCGCGTCCACCACGCGAGGGTCGACCGGCGTCGTGGCGCCGTAGTCCATATAGATCGGGAAATGCGGGGTCATGTCCATTTGCTGGCTCGTGGGCGCCGCCTCGGGCGCCGGCTGGCTTGTAGCGGGGTTATTTGGTAAAGGCGTTGCCCAGAGCGAACACCGAGTTCGGCGCGGTGACCTTGATCGGCTTGACCACCGGCTGGCTCGAGATGGCGCGCTTGACCGGTGCCTCTTCGATCGACACGCCCTTGGCGAGCTGGTCGTCCACCAGCTTGCGCAGCGAAATCGAGTCGAGGTACTCGATCATCTTGGTGTTGAGGCTGGCCCACAGGTCGTGGGTCATGCAGCGGCCGGTGTCGTCGCCCATGCAGTTTTCCTTGCCACCGCAGCCGGTGGCGTCGATGGGCTCATCGACGGCGACGATGATGTCGGCCACAGTGATTTCTTCAGCCTTGCGGCCGAGCGAATAACCCCCACCCGGGCCGCGGGTGCTTTCCACCAGCTCGTGGCGGCGCAGCTTGCCGAACAGCTGCTCCAGGTAGGACAAGGAAATCTGCTGGCGCTGGCTGATGGCCGCCAGCGCGACCGGCCCCGTGTGCTCGCGCAGGGCGAGATCGATCATCGCAGTGACTGCGAACCGGCCTTTTGTAGTGAGACGCATGGCGAAAGCTCCTTGAACCTGTGGCGAAAGCGGCCGGAGAGAGCCCGGCGATGGCTTCACGCCCGGGGAAACCCTCGGGTGATCCCGAGTGATTTACTCAATTATACGTGAAGCCGACTTTTTCGGTCGGCTATGGCTCAGGAAGTTCCGGTGGGCGCCTGCCCGAGCTGCTGTGCGAGGTGGCCGACGAAGGCGTCGCAAGCCTGCTCGATGAGGTCGAGCACCGCCTCGAAGCCCGCCGGGCCGCCGTAGTAAGGGTCGGGCACCACCGCTGCCGCACCGCCGGGGGCATAGGCCATCAGCAGGCGAAGCTTGGCCCGATGCCGGGGCGGGCAGGCCTCGCGCAGCCATTCGAGGTTGTCCTCGTCCATGGCGAGGATGTAGTCGTAACGCTCGAAGTGCAGCGACTCCACCTTCTGCGCCCGCTGGGCCGACAGGTCATAGCCCCGCTTGAGAGCATGCGCCTGGCTGCGGCGGTCGGGCGGGGAGCCGAGGTGGTAGTCGCCGTGGGTGCCGGCCGAGGCGACGTGCACCCGCTCATCCAGCCCCGCGGCGCGCAGCTTGTGTCGCAGCACCCCTTCGGCCGTGGGCGAGCGGCAGATGTTGCCCATGCACACCATCAGAACGCTCAGCTTCTTGTCACCTGCTTCCACGAACGCCAGCCTTGCAGTACTTCATCGGGCCGGATTGTCGACCGGATCAGAACTTCGCCACCAGGTTGAGGAACGCCCCGCGGTGCGTGTAGCTCAGGTTCGTGAGATCGTCCGAGAAATCGGTGAAGTTCCAGCCGGCGCCGAGCTTGATGTGGTCGCTCAAGGCACGGTAGACGGCCACCAGCGCCCCGCCACGGGTGTCCTGCGCCTGCTCGACGGACAGCATGCGGCCTTCGATCGCGACGTCCCACAGCCGCACCACGTGCCAGTCGGCGCGTGCGATGTACAGATTGGCCGTGCTGTCGAAGAACACCGGGTTGACGCGGTCCTGGCTCACCTGCCCCATCCGGCGCGCGTACTTGCCGCCCAGCGACCAGCGCGGCGTCAGATCGTAGATGGCGTCGAACGCCACGATGTGGCTCTTCTGGATGTACGACACCGCCGTGTTCGCCACCAGTTCCTGGCCCGACGACGGCAGGTTGTAGAAGTAGGTGTACTTCACCAGCGCGTTCAGGCGGTCGTTCTCGACCGGCCGGAAGCCGTAGCCCATCACCGCTTCGGTGTAGCTGCCGCCATAGAACTCGCCCAGCGAGCTGTCGCTCTTCGAATAGTTGAGCTTGCCGATGAAGCGCCAGTCGGGGTTGATCTGGTACTTCAGGCTGTTCTTGGTGAGGAAGTTCTTGCGGTTCGAGTAAGTGAGATCGATGGGCGACTGCACCTGGTCGCGACGGTATTCGATGAGCGTGGAGACCTTGATCGCGTCGAAGCCGTAGCCGGCCGAGACCGCGAAGCCGGAGCGCTCCATCTTCGCGCCGGTGAGGTTGTCGCGCAGCGTGCCGGCGTCGACGTGCGCGCCGAAGTTCCAGCGCTGGTCGGGCTTGTATTCCACGCCGGCCGAATGCAGCAGGCCGGCCGGCACGTCACCGTGGGTGTACTTCTCTTCGCCGAAGACGGTGGTCGTGTCCGAATACCGGCTCTTGGCGCCCACGCTCACGCTGCCCTTGTTGGCCAGCACACCGTTGTCGCTGCGCTCGTTCTCCAGCGCGTAGTTCAAGTAGCTGGTGGTCCTGTCGGACAGCAGGTACTCCGTGCCCAGCCGCGCGCCGACGCCCAGGTCGCCGCCGGAGAGCTCGCCGCTGATCCTGAAGCGCTCGCTCAGCCGGTAGGCGCCCCCGGCGCCGATGCGGCCATTGTTTTCGCGGTTGCCGCTGGTCGACGCGGTGTCCTGCAGGTAGCCATAGGCGGCCCAGCGGCCCAGCGAGTCGTAGCCGGCGCGCACCACCACGTCGGTGCGGTCGCCCTGCACCTGGGTGGCCGGCACCACCGGCGAGTGGTCGGTGCGGCTGTCCTTGCGCACGCCCGAGCTGAGCTTCCACTGATCGCCCAGCCGGACCTCGGCGTTCACCTCGAGCGCCGAGGTCTCCAGCGACAGGGCCTGTTCGCGCTTGTCGAGCTTGGCCTGCAGGCTCACCCGCTCGGTGATGGAGGTCCTGACCGAGCCGCCCTTCTGGCTCACGTCGGTGAGCGCCATGGCACCGGGTGCGGCATAACCCCCCTCCACCGACTGGTGATAGAAGGTCACCTGCCCGTTGGCCGCCTGGTGCACTTCTTTCAGGTCGACGCTTGCATCCACGCGGGTCGCCCCGTGGCGCCCGTCGTCGGCCACCGGCACCACCGGCGTGACGCCGGTGGCGGTGGTCGGCGCGAAATTGAAGCCGCCGTCGCTGGAGCCGTAGGCCGCGGCGCCGGCGCCCTTGGTGGCGCCGCTCTCCAGCTTCACCCAGGTGGTCGCGCTCAGCCGCCAGGTCACGTCGCCGGCCACCAGCGTGCTTTCCGCGCCGGGGTCCGTGTTGCGGTTGGCGGTCGTGCCCAGCCGCACGTGGTCGGTCACCCAATACTGCAGGCGAGCGCCGCTCGATACGTTGTCGAGTTCCTCGAAGCCGGTGGAGTACTCGTAGCGCACCACCAGGTAGGCCTCGTTGCCGGGGCTCACGTCGCTCGCCACGAGCAGGTTGTCGCTCGCCACCGGTGACAGCGGCGACGACAGCAGCACGCGCCCTTGCAGGTGGTCGATCGTGTAGTCCTGCACCGGCACGAGGTTCTTCACCGCCACCACGAGGCCCGAGACCTTGTCGCGGATCTCGATGCGCACCCGCTCCGAGCCGGTCAGGATGTCCTGGTGACGCAGGTAGTACAGCGAACCGCCGGTCCCGCGGAATTCGTCACGGCCGGCCACCGTGCCGGGCTGCGCGGCAAAGCCGTCGATCACCAGGCGCTTCTCGCCGAACGCCGTGGGCGACAGCGGCTCGTAGTGCAGGTTGGCGCCGTACAGCGTGCGGTCCACGTGGGCGAGGCTGTTGTCGGTGTAGCCGATCCTGAAGTTGCCCCACAGGCCGTAGTTCGCGCGGTTGCTCAGCTTCACGTAGAACTTGCCGAGCGTGGGCGCTGCCTCTTCCGTCGTGCTGTCGTCGCCGTAGGTCGGGTAGTAGTAGTCGGGGTTGATGCGCCGGAACATCGCGTCCGGCGTCTTGTCCATGAAGTTGCTGAACAGCTTGTCGAACGGGCCCTCGAGCGTGTCGGCGCTGGCGGTCAGCTTCCACTGGTCGCCGAACTTGCCCCGCGTGAAGAAGGCGAAGCGGCCGTCGATCGACGTGCTGTCGTCGTAGTGCGCGTTGTCGGGTGCCACCAGCCTGGCCGGCCCGCTGGTGGACGACCGCGCCAGGGTGACGTCGGCGATCGCCACATGGAACCAGTCGTTCTTGTCGAGGCCGAGGTCGCGCAGGTACATCTCGCCGTTGCCGTCGGCGTCGAGCACCGACACCTCCACCGTGTGCAGGCCCTGCGGCAGGATCTCCTCGACGACGAACTTGTTGTCGTCGGACACAGGGACGTCGCGCCCCGCCACCGACACACGGTGGCCCGGCGGGATGTCGGTGCCGAACACCTTGACGGCGCCGCCGTGCAGCGAAATGTTCTCGACCGCCAGGCGGCTCTCGCCCCAGCCCGCGGCGAGCTCGCGCTCCGCATCCTTCTCGGCCACGTCAGCCACCTCGGCCGGCAGGCGGTCGATCACCCACAGCGATTGCGCCGCGGTTTCGTTGAACCGGCCCTCCTTGTCGTACACGCGCAGCACGTACTTCAGGTCGCGCCCCGGCGCCGAATACGCAGGCTGGTCGGCACGCCACCGACCGCGGCCTTCCTTGTCGAGTGCCACCACGGCCAGCGGCTCGCCCTGCACCGACTTGTCCTTGTCGAACAGGCGCACCTCCGCGCGGTCGATGAATGCGGGGAAGTTCGAATAGGCGCGGAACCGCACCTCGTCGTCGACCGCGTCGGTGGCCGGATCGTCCTGGAAGCGCACCGACTGAGGCCAGGCCGTCACGTTCAGGCGCGGCTTCACGTCCAGGTTGTCGTACTTGAACTGGATGCTGGCTTTCTCGAGCGCCACGTCGGTGCAGCGCTGCACGTCGGGAATGCTCTTGCCCGGGTCGTCCAGCGGCTTGCCGTCCACCGTGATCCGCATCAGGTTGAGCGCGAACGGGTTGGCCACCGCCACGTCGCGCGTGAAGCGGGTGACGTCGAGGCCTTCCAGGTTGTCCACCTCGGACTGGTCGTCGTACACCACCTGGGCCTGCACGCGCGACACCTCCGACTCGGTGAAGCCGTTGTTGATGACGTCGCTCGTCTGCACGTAGCCGTGGCCCTCGTGCTCCGCCTGCCCGGCCGACAGGCCCAGTTCCTTGGCGACCGCATCCCGCAGGCTGCGGGCGCGGGCGGCGGACAGGCCGATGTCGTCGCCGTAGGCAAGCGCCGTGCGTCGGTCGAGCCGCTCGGTGGCGGTGGTGCCGACGAAGCGCAGGCGCACCCGCGTGCGGTCCTTGATCTCGGCCATCGCCCGGGCCAGGTCGGCCGCATAGTTCGGCGGCAGCACCGCCTTGCCGTTTTCGTAGACCACCGGCTTGATGGCGACGTTGGGCGACTCGTAGACACGCGTCACCGTCACCGGCTCGGGCGGCTCGGGGCACATCTGCGGCTCGGTGGAGAGCTCCTTCAGGGCGTCGTCGTACCAGAATTCCACCTCCACCCGCCGGTTCGCGGCACGGCCGCTTTCGGTGTCGTTCGGCGCCGCCGGGCTGGCCGCGCCCTTGCCGTCGCTGTCGATGGCAGAGGCAGGCAGCTTGAGCGCGTCCTGCAGCGCGAGCGCCAGGCGCCGGGCGCGTGCCTTCGAGAGGCCCACGTGGTCGGCATAGATGCGCTCGTCGCGGCCGGCCAGGGGCGCGTTGTCGGTGTAGCCGACGAACTTGACGACGACGTTGCGCTTGTCGCCCAGGTCATTGAGCACCTGCAGGAGCTTCTGCCGGTATTCGTCCGTCACGCCCGTGCCGTCTTCGCGGTAGTGGAACGGCGGGATCAGGTTCTTCACCCGCATGCGCCGGGCATGGCCTTCCTTGTAGCTGATGCGGCACATCTGCTCGATGCGGCACACCTTCACCCGCTTGAGCTCTTCCTGCACCACCACCTGCTTCGCAACGAGCTTCTCGTCCACCTCGTCGTACCAGACCTCCACCTCCATGCGGCGGTTCCTGGCCCGCCCGGCCTCCGTGGCGTTGGAAGCGACCGGCTGGCGTTCGCCCCGGCCTTCGTAGGTGACGGACTCCGGCGGCAGGCCGAGCGCCTTCTGGAAGAACTCGGCCGACACGCCGGCGCGCTCGCGCGACAGGCCGTCGTTGTCGCCATAACGGATGCGCGTCTCACCGAAGAGCTGCACGTTGTCGGTGTGGCCCACCAGGTGCAGGCGCACGTTCCTGCGGTCCTTCATGCCGTCGAGGATCTTGCGCACCTTCTCGACGTATTCCTTCGAGATGTCGGCCTTGCCCGAATCGAAGTAGATCGGCGGCAGCAGGTTCTGCACCTTGATCGTTCGCACGTGCTTCTCGAGCACCTCCTGGTCTTCGGTGCGCTCCCTCACCAGCGGCGGCAGCGTGCTCTCGTCGAGCTTCCACGGCGTGAGCTCGGCATCGGGCGACAGCTGCTTCTCGACGGCCTGGCCGAGCAAGGGCGTCGTCACGACCTTCTGCATGCCGGGCTTCACCGGCCGTTCTTCGTTCGTGGCCGCCTGGGCCAGCACGGCGCCCGGCAACAGCAGCCAGAGCGCGAGGGTATGGAATGTTCTTGGCATCTGTGTTCTCGACCCGCTCAGCGAGGTGCCCCCGTTCGCCAGAAGACCTCGGTTTCGACGGTCAGGTCGTAGGGGCCGCCCTCGCGCTTCCAGGTCATGGCGACCTCGCGCTTGAGAGCCTCGAGGCGCTGCTTGACCAGGCTCTCGCTCTCGTTCTCGGCCAGGTAGGACAGGCGCAGCACGGACGACGCCTTCTTCAGCTCGCCCTGCAGCAGCTTCATGCGCTGCTTCCACTGGATGCGCATCTCCACGGTGCCGGGCTCGAACACGCCGTCGGCCACGTCGAGCTTCACCACACGGTGGATGGTGGCGCCGAAGTTGAACTTGATCATCTTGCCTCGCGTGGCGCGCTGCACCCGCGGGTTCTCCGTCGTCACGCGGTAGCCGGTGGGCAGCGAGCGATCGTCGAGCTTGACGATGAAGTTGGAGCCGCGATCCGGGTCGGGCACCACCGCGCACGTCAGGTGGAAGCGGCCATGCGGGTCGGTCGTCACGATCAGCCCGCGGGCCGTCACCAGGCGCACGCCGGCGAGGCCCCGCTCGCCTTCGTCCTGGTAGCCGTTCATGTTGGCGTCGTCGAACACCTTGCCGATGACGTCGGAGCAGTCGAGCGTGGGGTCGGCCACCACGCGCACGGTTGCGGTGGCTTCGCCAGAGGCGGCCGTGGCCAGCTGCGGCGCGAACACCTGCGCCCGGTTGACGTACTGCCCCTCGCTCACGCCCGAGCCCACGATCAGCATCAGCTGGATCACGCGCTTCGCGTTGGTGGCCAGCTGCAGGTTGCTCCAGGTGAGCTGGTTGCCGGCAGCGGTGGGCTCCACGCTCTGGCCGTCGATGCGCCCTGACCCCGGCACGTACTTGAAGCCGGCCGGGAAGGTGTCGACCACGCTGAGCCGCGTGAGCGTCACCGGCAGCGTGTTGCTCACGGTGATGGTGTAGGGCACCAGCTGTCCGCGCGTGACGTTCTGCAGCGCCGCCACCTTGGTGATGGTCACCGCATTGCCCAGGCGCGGGTCGATCGCGATGTGGTTGTTGTAGATCTGGCTCGTGCCCGGCATGCCGCCGTTGTTGAGCGTCAGGTTGAGGTAGTGGTTGGTTTCGGGGCTGCCGGCCGGCACCGCCACGCCGGGGGCGAGCTCCGACGGTTGCGATTCGCAATAGCTGCCCGTCGTCGCCACCGCATCGGCAGCCGTGCCGGGGCAGCCCGGCACCGAGAACGACACCGTGTCGGCATGCGAGACCGGCGGGATGGCCCGCGAAAGCCCCGGCATGTAGGCCGCGGGCGGCGTCACCTGGATGAGATACGCGCCACCTGCCGGGCACGCCGGATCGCTGAAGTTGAGATCGAACTTGTAGTAGCCGCCCGAGGGAGTGACCTGCCCCTGTTGCACCGGGTCGTCGAAGCAGGCGGTGGGCAGCGGCATCGTGCTGCCCGCGCGCACCATCTCGAGCGTGGCGCCCGCCACCGGCGTGCGCACGATGGAGTTGTAGGCCACGCCGTTGGGCTGCAGCGGCAGGTTGAGGTTCTGCAGGTTGCTGCCCGAGGGCGCCACGATGCCGCTGATGGCCTGCATGCCGTTGGTGAAGGCCGAGTCGGCCAGGCCCAGCTTGGCGGTGCGCGCGCCGGCGCCCGGCGCGAAGAAGCGCAGCGAGAACTGGTCGGCGTCGGTGGCCGAAGGCGCCAGGCCGTTGATCGCGTACAGGCCGTTGGCATCGGTGGTCACCGTGCCGATCGGCGCGTTGTTGCGCAGCACCTCCACCGTCCAGCCCTGCAGCGCCGCCTCGGCCGCCCCAGGCTGCTTGTCGAGGTTGGCGTCGTGCCACAGGCGGCCATTGAGGTTGGCCACGCCGGCGATGGCGCCCACCGCGATGGTCGCGCTGGCCGAGGCCCGCAACGCCGGCGAGTTCCAGGCCACCTGGGCGGTGTTGGTGATCAGCGTGCCCGCGGGCAGGCCGTTGGCGATGCGCACCCGGAAGCGCAGCATCGCGCTGGCGCCGGGCGCCAGGCTGCCGTAGGCGGCCGCGTGGTCGGCCTGCAGCACGGAGCCGCCGAGGCTCACACCGGCGGTCGAGCCGTTGAGCGTGGCAGAACCCGCCACATAGCTGACCCGCGAGGCCAGCGGCTGCGTGCCGAGGTCGTCGGTCACCACCACCTGGGTGGCGGGCACCACGCCGGTGTTGGTCACCGTCACCAGGTATTCGAGCTGCGAACCCGGCAATGCCGGTCCGCCGCCCACCACGCTCACCGCCTTGGTGATGGCGAGCTGCTGCGCGCTGCCCACGACGATGGTGGTCGGCTGGAAGCCGTTGGCGCTGTTGCCGTCGGCATCGGTGAGCTGGCTGGGCAGCTCGGCGCTGGCCACGCCGCCCTGGTTGCTGACGACGGTGCCGCCGGGCACGCCGGCATTCACCCGCACGTCGAAGGTCACCACGCCGCTCGCGCGCGGCGCGACCGTGCCGGCCGCGGCAGCGGGCGAGTTCACCCGCAGGCCGGCCACCAGCGGCGACACGCCGCCGTCGGGCCGCGCCGCCGGCGCGCCGTTGAGCGTGACCGTGTCGGCCACGTAGGCCGTGTTGGCCGGCACGAGGTCGGTCAGCGTCACGCCGGTGGCCGGCAGGCCCGACAGGTTGTCGATGCTGATCGTGTAGCGGATGACGTCCAGCGGATCGAGCACGCCGTTGCCGTTGGCGTCGCCCACCAGCGCTACCGTCTTGCGCGCCGAGATGATGGGGAACGGGCCGACGATGTCGCGCGTCGGGTCGTTGGCTGCCGGCGTACGGGGGTCGTCGGAGGGCACCTCGGCGAAGACGCCGCTGCCGGTGCCCGAGCCGTTGACGAAGCCCTGGTTGCTGATCAGCGTGCCGTCGAGCACGCCGGCGTTGACCACCACGTCGAAGGTGATGGTGGCCACGTTGCCTGCCGTGGCCGAGCCGTCGGCACGCATGGCGCCCGGCGTCGCGTCTTCCGGCGCGCGGATCTGCAGGCCGGCCTGCAGCGCCGAGGCGCCGCCGGCGTCCGGCACCGCCGCACCGTTGAGCGTGGTGCTGCCGGCCACATAGGTGGTGTTGGCCGGCACCGGGTCGCGCAGCGTCACGCCGGTCGCGTTCTCGGTGCCGACGTTCCTGATCGTCAGCGTGTAGCGCAGGCGGTCGCCCGGGCGCAGCACGGCCGCGTCGCCGGTCGTGTCGAGCGAGACCTTGCGCACCTGCATCAGCGGGCTGGAGGCGATCAGCGTGCGGGTCGGGTCCTCGTCGCCGAGCACGGCCGGGTTGTCGGCGCCGTTGACATTGGGGTCGTCGCTGTTCACCGTCTGGCTGGTCGCGCTGGCGAGCTGCGCCTGGTTGCGCACCACCGAGCCGCTGGTGATGACCGGCGCGAGGCGGGCTTCGTAGACCACGGCGATCGAGTCGCCGGGCGCGCCGGCCGCGGCGATGTTGATGCCGCGCACGTCCAGTGCACCCGTGCCCTGGCCGCCGCCGTTCGCATTGGTGCTGCTCGTCACGCCGGCCGGCGCCGAAACGAGCCGCAGGCTTCCGGCCGCGAACATGGCGCTCGCATTGAGGCGGTCGAGCTCGTCGGTGAGCGTGGCGTTGCTCACCGCCAGCGGGCTCACGTTGCGCAGCGTCACCGTGTAGCGCATCAGGTCGCCGGGGCGTGCGTTGCTGCCCGGGTTCTGGCCGGTGGTGAGGTTCACCACCGTCTTGCGGAACTCCAGCACCGGCGATTCGGTGGTGAGCCCATGCGCGTCCTGGAAGTCGAGCACCCCCGGCGTGCCGTTGGTCAGCGTGTTCCGGGTGGTGTGGATGAAACCCGAGGTACCGGCGACGGCCGGGTTGGCGCTGCGCCACTGCGTGGCGCCGGCCACGTTGGTGAGCGTGATGCCGCTCGACGTGCCGGCATCGAGCGAGGCGTCGTAGGTGACGATCAGGCGCTGCGTCGGCGCGATGGCCGTCGCGGTGCTGTTCAGGGTGACGGTGAGCGTGCAGCCGGGCGCAGCCGCGAAGCTGGTCGTGAAGTCGCTGCCGTTCACCAGCGGTGCCGACACCGGCGTCACGCCATCGGCCTGCATCACCCGCGCCGTGATGTTGGCTGGCGCCGCGGCGCACATGCCGCCGGAAGGCGCGGTCGTCACGCGGGGCAGCACGTCGGAGAGCACCACGTTCCAGGCGGTACCCGTGCCGCCGTTGTGCACGTTCAGCGTGAAGCGGCCGGGCACGCCCAGGCGCATGGTGGCGGGGCCGCTCTTGCTCAGCGTGAGGCTGGGCGCGACGATGGTGACGGCGCCGCTCGCGCCCGGTGCGCCGCCGGCCTGCGTGCCGGCGTCGTTGTTGATGCTGTTGTAGGTGTAGTTCGCCGTGTTGGTGAACTGCTTGCCGGCGGTGTTGTTGGTGGTGTCGTCGTTGAGCACGAGCACCACGTCGACCACGAGCTGGTCGCCCGCGGGCACGTCGAGGCCGCCGGTCGTGGCGTCGTGCAGCACCAGGCTGGTGGCGGTGCCGGCGTTGGCCAGGGTCGCCCAGGTCCGGGTGCTGGAGGCCAGCCGCGCGCTGGCGCCGAGGTAGCTGAGCGACACGCCGGTGCCGGCCAGGCTGATGTCGTCCAGCACCCGCACGTCGTGCAGCGCCGTGGGCTGCGGCGTGGCCGGCAGCGTGATGCGATAGGTGAAGGGCTGGCCGATGGCCGCATTGCTCACGAGGGCCTGCTTGGCCAGCGCCGTGGCCGAGGCCGTGGTGAGCTGCACCATGGCAACGCCGCTGGCGCCGTAGTCGCGGCGGTTGGCGGCGCTCGCATCCGAGGCATCGAGCGAGTAGTAGTGCTGCACCTGGGCCCGGTTGGTGAGCACCATGCCGGCGCCCAGGCTCGCATCAGCCTGGGCGCGGTACACCACGCGCAGCGTTTCGCCGGCGGGAATGGCGTACTGGGCCGGCGCGCCGGAGACGAAGTTCCAGCTGGCCGCGCCGGTCGCGCTGCTGTAGGTGGGTGCCACGACGGGCAGCGCCGTGCCGGCATTGACGAGGCTCACGCTCAACGTCACCGGCGCGGCGTTGCGCATGCCCACGGGCAGCACATCCTGCAGCTGGGGGTTGTAGGCGGGCGCGTTGCCGGTGTTGCGCAGGTCCACCGTGTAGGTGACGACCTCGCCCGCGGCCAGCACGTTGTCGCCACCGGCCGCAGACGCGCTCTTGGACACCGCCAGCACCGGCTGCCACACGTTGATGTTCGCGTTCGCCGTCCTCGGCGTGGCCGCCACGCCGCCGATGGCGTAGGCGAGCGAGACGTCGTTTCGCAAGGCCTGCACCGGCGGCAGCTGCGCCAGGGTGTTGACCACGCGGGCGCGGTACTGGATCACGAAACCGTTGTTGGCCGCGTTGTTGTCGGCGGCATTGGTGACGCTGCCGAAGCTGAAGCGGACCGTGTTGCCGCTGGCCACGGCGCCGCCGAAGTCTGCGTGGGCGAACGGCGCGACCGCTGCATAGGGCGCGGCCGCGTCGCCGTTGATGCCGACGATCGAGTCGAAGGCCAGACCGGCAGGCAGCGTGTCGGTGATGACCACGTTGTCGTTCACGCCCTCGCGCAGCGTGGCGGTGAGGGTGTAGACCACCGTGTCGCCCACCCGCAGGGTCGCGTCGCCCGCGGTGCTGGGCGCCGTGCTCCAGCTGTCGGAGGCCACCGTCTTCGCCAGTGCCGTCGGGTCGATGGAAGTGAGCGTCGCGGTCGCGGGGCCCGCGCAATAGGTGTTGGGCGCCGTCACGCTCGGGCAGCCGGCGCCGTTGCGCTCGCCTGCCACGCCGCCATTGAGCGAAGCCCAGTTGGTGTAGGCGGCGTTGACGATGGGCGTGCCGTTGGCAGCGAGCACGCTGGCGCGATAGGTCAGCACGAGCGTCGCGCCGACCGGCAGGTCGAGCAGGCCGTCGCCGTTTCGCGCCCCCCACACCAGCGCGCCGCCCGGCAGCACGGTGGGCTGGGGGACGAAGCCGCTGACGGCGACGCCGTTGATCGACGCGGCGGCCGATCCGGCCACCAGCGACAGGTTGGCCGGCAGCACGTCCAGCACGTCGGCGTCATAGGCCGGCGCGGTGCCGTTGTTGACCACGCTCACCGTGTACTGCAGCACGTCGCCCGCGGCCGCCGGCGCTCCCGCGGCCTTGCCGGCGGGGGCGGCATAGCCCACTGCCTTGGTGATGGCGAGCGCCGGCTCGACCACCGTCATCGCGGGCGTGGTGGCGCTGCCGCCGGTGCCCTGGCTGGCGTTGTCGCCGTTGACCTTGTTGTAGGTGTATGAGGCGGTGTTGGTGAACGCCAGGCCGGCGCGATTGGTCGTGGTGTTCTGCAGCACCACGGTGATCTCGATCACCGCCTGCCCGCCGGCCGGGATGTCGATGCCGGTCGCCGCGTCCTGGATGACGAGGTTGGTGGCGGTACCGGTGTTCGTGAGGCTCCAGCTGCCGCCCGAGACGACGTTCGCGCTGACGAACGCGAGGTTGGCTGCCGAGGCTGCCAGGTTGTCCACGATGCGTACGTCGTACAGCGGCACGTCCACCGGCGTGGCCGGCACGGTGATGCGGTACTTGAAGGGCTGGCCGATGGTGGCGGTCGTCTGGGTATTGGCCTTGGCCAGCGCGCCGGGCGCGTAGACGCGCACCGCGGTCGCATCGCCGGCGGCCCCCAGCAGCGACGGGCCATTGACGTAGGGGTTGTCGCTGACGCCGGACCATGCCACGCCGAACTGGTCGGTGCCGTTGAGGCTGGCCTGGTTCAGCACGTTGCTGCCGTTGGCGAGCGCGGAGGCCAGCGTCACGTCGAACTGCACCTGGTACTGCTGGTCCTGCAGCAGCTCGAGCCCGGTGATGCTGACCGAGCCGGTGCCCTTGGCGCCGCCGGTCGGATTGACGACCAGGGCGGCGCTGGCGGGCAGGTTGCTGCCGGCAAGGGTGAGTGATCCCGGCACGAACGCCGCGGTCGCGTTGAGCGCATCGAGGTCGTCGGTGACGGAGATGTTGCCCAGCCGCGGGAAGGTGAAGTTCTGGATCTGCAGCGTGTAGCGCAGGCGGTCGCCCGGCAGCGCGCTGGTGGCCACCGGCGTGGCCGTGGTCAGGTCGCCCACCGACTTGAGGAAGAAGTACCCCTGGGTCGTGGACGTGACGGTGGCGGCGTCCTGGAAATCGAGCACGCCCGGCGTGCCGTCGGTCAGCGTCCGGTTGTACTGGCGGCGGCCGGCGGTGTCGGCGGCGGCGTTGAACCACTGCGTGGCACCCGCCACGTTGGTGAACGAGAGCCCCTGCGCCACACCGGCATCGAGCCGGGCCTGGTAGTCGACGATGAGGCGCTGCGTCGGCGCGATCCGCGCCGCGGCCGACAGCATGGTGAGGCCGAGCTGCCCGCTGGCGGCGCTGTAGGTCACGGTGTAGTCGGTGCCGGCCACCAGCACGGCCGATACCGGCGTGGCGCCGTCGGAGGCGTAGACCCGCGCGGTCACGGTCGGCGTCGGGTCGAAGGCCCGCATGCCGGCCGGCAGCACGTCGGTGATGGTGGTGTTCCACGCCTCGCTCGCGCCCGCGTTCTGCACGTTGAGCCTGAACGGCGCGGCAGTGCCGACGTTGAGGTTGGTGAGCGAAGTGCTCTTCTGCAGCGTGAGGCCGGGCTCGACGATGGTCATCGGCGCGGACACCCCCGACTGGCCGGGCAGCGGCGCGTAGCTCACGCCGTCGATCACGCGGCCGAACCACCACTTGGCGGTGTTGGTGAACTGCGTGCCCGCCACGTTGGCCGGCACGTTGTCGAGCACCACCGTCATCTGCACCTCGATCTGGGTGCCGGGCGCGATGTTGGTGAGCGTGGGGTTGAAGTCCGACGAGAAGACGATGTGCCGGGTGTTGTCGGACGCCGGGATGCCAAGCGCCGACATCGTGGCCGGCGTGGCGCCGAGCGTGAGCGGACCGATGGGCGTGCGCGTGCCGCCGTTGACCAGGAAGGCGGTGTTGCCCACATAGGTGGCCGACGCGCCGATCGCCGCGAGGTCGTCGTAGATCGTGGCGTTGGACAGCGCGTTGACCGACGGCTGGAACAGGTAGGTGCCGGTCGCCGGGTCGTACATCACCGGCACCGTGATGGTGTAGGTGAAGGGCACGCCGATCGTCGCGGTGGCGCCGGGCGTCTGCTTGCGCACCGCCTCGATCGGGATGAAGAGTTCCTGGCAGGCGTTGTTGTTGCCGGGCGCGTAGTAGGCGCCGTTGGCGAACCAGATCTTGACCTGCGTGTTGGAGCAGGCCATGTTGCCGCTGTAGTACACGTTCTCGAAGATCACGAGACCCGTGGTGCCGTTGGCGAAGTTGATCGTCGACGTGAGCCCCTGGGGCCACTTCGCCGAGATCGGGAAGTTCTTGATGTAGCAGCGGAACTGGTCGGTGGAGTCGATGCTGATCGACGAAGGCAGCGTCGCGGGCGTGAGGGCCGGGTCGTTGCCGTCGATCACGTAGAAGCCGTTGACCACCGGGTAGTCGCGGCAGAACGCGGTGCCCGCATGGGCCACCGAGCCGCCCCCCAGCAGCAGCACCAGGGCGAGCAGGCGCAGGAGCACGAGCCCGGCGCGATGGATCGACTTTCGAATACTGGTCACGAAACTGGTGTCTGTTGGATTGATCTGATTTGCCGCTGCCCGCTCACCGGGCAATTCGACACTCCGCCAAATAAGCGGCAACGCGCCGGTTCCGCATTTCGAATCGGAGATTCAAAATACTCGGGCGCAGCAATATCTCTGCTCGCGCACCCGGCGCAGCAAAATTCAAGAAAACACAGATTTGGCACCCGCCCTTATGGCGAGAAATGCGCTTGCAATGAATTCATGAGCCCCGTTCCCAACGTTGAACTTGTGTCCGGCGGCGGCAGCGCCTCCGGTCTCGACGCGTGCTCCAGGGGCAGCCCTCCTGCCCCGTTCTGCGCCGGTGCCGCTACGGTGCCGGACCCTCACCCAGGCACTTGCAACGAGTTGAAAAACACGGCCGGTGTGGCTGAAACGGCCAATTGTCAGTGTTTGCTATCGACAATTCGTGAACAAACACACACCTTTGAACAAGGAAACCAGGCCGGATCGGGCACCTGTTTTCTCATCAAAAATTCGCGCCACGCATGGGAACTTTTCCCATCCAACCGACCGATTGCAGGCCAACCGGGGTCAGGTAGAGCCGCCCCTTCGGTCCGGCCCGGGCGCCTGCGACAGTTCGTGATTTTTTTCACGGTAGTTTGCAACATGCACACACGCGCACTTACAAGTCTGTGACGGTTCGTTGGCACCCGACAACGCAGGCTGAAATCTCGCCGGAATGAGCTGTGGCAGCATCCCGCCATATTTTCAAAGCGGCCATTTCCCCTGCCGGCCGCCTTTGCAAGAAAACCCGGCCGGTGAATTGGCGCCGCCCAGAACGTTTTTCGATAAACCCCCTTTTGACGGCCCCTATGGACAGGTTTCACAAACTCTTCGTCGCCGCCGCCGCCGGCGTGCTGTCCTGCATGGCAACGGCACAACCCGCGTCCAAGGACCAGTTGAAGGGGTTGGACGAGCAGGTGCAGGACATCAAGAAGGACGTGCTGGCCATCTCGTCGGAGCTGCAGTTGCTCGAGGAGAAGCTGCTCTACCCGTCGAACTCGCAGATGTCGCTGTTCGTGAGCCTCAAGGGCGCCGGCAAGCTGCGACTCGACGCGGTGCGGCTCAAGATCGACGGCCAGGACGCCGCGCACCACATCTACACCTTCAAGGAACTCGAGGCCCTGCAAGGCGGCGGCATCCAGCGACTGCACACCGGCAACGTGCGCACCGGCGAACACTCGCTGGAGGTGGCGGTGATCGGCAAGCACGGCGACGCCGACTTCCAGCAAGTGGCGACCTACCGCTTCAAGAAGGCCGTGGAGCCCAAGCTGCTCGAGATCGTGGTCGACCGCTCCGAGACCTCGGCGAAGGCCATCCAGTTCAAGGAATAGCGGGCCGTGATGCGTCGAACCCTTTGCCTCGCCGGGCTGGTGCTCGCGAGTCCGCTGCTGGCGCTGTCGGCGCCCCCGGCAGAGCGCGCCCGCGCCAGGGACCTCTACCTGGGCGAGGCCTACTTCCATGCCGCCCAGGGTCACTACCTCGACGCCATCAGCCGGCTCGACACCGAGCTGTGGCAGTACCACCGCATCGACGAGCCGAAGCTGGACCCGCTGCACTACAGCGTGAACCAGGCCAATTTCTCCGTCGGCGACTTCGAGCTTTCGTGGCGCATGCACCAGCAGGCCGGTCGCGCGGTCAAGGCGGTGCTCGAAGGCGATGTCGAAGAGCCGATCCGCAACGAGGCGGCCTGGAGGCTGGCACGCATCTTCATGCAAAAGGGCGATGCGACCTCGGCGCTCGCCGCCATCGAGCGGATCAAGGGCCGCGTCCCCGAGAAGATCAAGGACGAGGAGCAGCTGCTGCGCGGGCAGGTCTACCTGCACGTCGGCCGCTTCCCGGAAGCGATTCGCATCTTTCGCGAGCTCAAGGTCCGCAAGGGCTACGAGGGATACGCCAGCTACAACCTGGGCATCGGCCTGATCCAGAGCGGCCAGGAAAACGAAGGCCTGGCCGAGCTTGGCAAGGCGGGCCTGCTGGCCACCGACGACGAGGCCACGCTGGCAGTCCGCGACAAGGCCAACCTGCTGCTGGGCAACCACCTCATCTCGGCCGACCGGCCGGGCGAGGCCAAGCAGTACCTCGACCGCGTGCGCGTGAGCGGGCCCTATTCCAACAAGGCCCTGCTGAGCTCCGGCTGGGCCGACGCCGCCGAAGACCGGTTCGAGCAGGCGCTCGTACCGTGGACCCTGCTCGTCAAGCGCAACAGCACCGACAAGGCCGTGCAGGAAGGCCTGCTCGGCGCGCCCTATGCCTACAACAAGCTCAAGCTGCACGGCCGGGCCGCGCAGCTGTACGCCACCGCCTTGCAGAGCTTCGGCGGCGAGCTCGCCAAGCTCGATGCCTCGCTCAAGAGCGTGCGCGACGGCAAGTTCCTGAAGGCCCTGGTGCGCAACGAAGGCCGGCTCGACAGCAACTGGGTCGTGCGGCTGCGCGAGCTGCCCGAGTCGCCCGAGACCTACTACCTCACCGAGCTGATGGCCTCCAACGACTTCCAGGAGTCGCTGCAGAACTACTTCGACCTGGAAGAAATCCGTCGCAGGCTGGCCGCGTGGAGCGACTCGCTCGATGCCTTCGGCGAGATCGTCGAGGTGCGCAAGCGCTACTACGACGAAGCGCTGCCGCCGGTCGACAAGCGCTTCAAGGCCCTCGATTCGCAGATGCGCCTGCGCATGGAGCAGCGCCAGACCCTGCACGAGCGGCTGCAGAAGCTGCTGGTGGCCCCGCGCCCCGACTTCCTGCAGACCGCCGAAGAACGCCTGGTGCGCGAGCAGCTCGCGCAGCTCGCCCGGCAGGCCGGCCGCGACACCAGCGAGGCGGGAGAACAGGCGCGCCGGCGCATCGAGCGGCTGCAGGGCCTGCTGCACTGGAACATCCACACCACCTACAACGAGCGGCTCACCCAGGCCTACAAGAACCTGCACGCGCTCGACGCCGAGGTGCAGGAGCTCGACACCGTCCATCGCTCCTTCGTGAGGGAGCGCCAGGCGGCGACGCAGGCCTACAAGGGCTACGACAAGCCGCTGGCCTCGCTGCGCCGCCGGGTGCAGGAGGCGCGCACCCGCGTGTCCACGCTGATGGCGCGGCAAGGCAGCATCCTCGAGGCGATGGCGGTGCAGGAGTTCGAACAGCGCCGCGCCCGCCTGGAGGAATACCAGGTGCAGGCCCGCTTCGCGCTCGCCGAGAGCTACGACCGCGCCAACAAGAGCCAAGAGGGCGACGCGAAATGAGCCACCGCCTGCGCCGCCTGTCCCTGCCCTGCCTGGTGGCCCTCGCCTCGTGCGCCTCGCACAACAGCGACACCACCGGCTCGATCGGCGAGCTGCGCCGAAGCAGCCCCGACCTCACCGACGTCAAGATCGACGGCAGCACCGACCTGGCCATCCACAGCTACCGCGAGTTCCTGGACCGCACGCCGGAAGGCGGCATGACGCCCGAGGCGCTGCGCCGCCTGGCCGACCTCAAGATCCAGAAGGAATACGGCACGCTCGAAGGCGTCAAGCGCAACCAGGAGAAGGCTGCGCGCCGCGAGGCCTCCGGCGCCACCGCCGATGCCGCGCCCGCGCCGGCCGCCCTCACGCCGGTGGCGGTTGCCACCGCCGCAGCCGCGTCGCCCAAGGCTGCGGTGCTGGCACCGCCCCCGGTGGTCCGGAAGGCGGCTGCCGCGAGGCCCGCGGCAGCCAAGGGCAAGGCACCGCCTGCGATCGCCAGGGCCATCGCCAAGGAATCGAGCCGCGACTTCGAGGCGCGCGCCATGCAGGCCGACGCGATCCAGGCCGCGCCCCCCGCCGCGGTCGGATCGCCGGACGGCACGCCGGTCGAGCTGCAGGGCGAAGCGGGCGAGGCGATCGCGCTCTATCAGAAGCTGCTCGCCCGGCACCCGCACTACGAGCGCAACGACCAGGTGCTCTACCAGCTCTCGCGCGCCTACGACGAGCTCGGCATGACCGACCAGGCGATGGGCGTGATGAACCGCATCGTCAAGGAGTACCCGAAGTCGCGCTACGTCGACGAGGTGCAGTTCCGCATCGGCGAATACTGGTTCACCCGCAGGAAGTGGCTCACGGCCGAGAAGGCCTACCTCTCGATCGCCGACAAGGGCGCGGCCTCGCAGTTCTACGAGCTCTCGCTCTACAAGCTGGGCTGGACCTTCTACAAGCAGGACATGTACGACGAGGCGCTGCAGCGCTTCACCGCCCTGCTCGACCACAAGATCAAGACCGGCTACGACTTCGACAAGCCCAAGGACCCGCTGGAGGCCCAGCGGGTGGACGACACCTACCGCGTCATCAGCCTCGCGTTCTCGAACCAGGGCGGCTCGGAGGCGGTCAACGCCTACTTCGACAAGCTCGGCAAGCGCAGCTACGAGGTCAACGTCTACGGCAACCTGGCCGAGTACTACCTCGACAAGCTGCGCTACAACGATGCGGCCGTCACCTACAAGGCCTTCGTGAAGCGCGAGCCCTTCCACAAGGTCGCACCGCATTACGACACCCGCGTCATCGACATCTACAAGCGCGGCGGCTTCCCCAAGCTGGTGATCGATGCCAACAAGGAATTCGTCGTCAGCTACGGGCTCAAGTCGCCGTACTGGCACCACTTCGACGTCAAGGACTCGCCCGAGGTGGTGGGCTACGTGAAGGCCAGCCTCAAGGAGCTGGCCAACCACTACCACGCGCTGTACCAGGAAAAGAAGTTCGAGAAGGACAAGCCCGAGAACTTCCGCGAGGCGATGCGCTGGTACCGCGACTACCTCGCCTCCTTCCCGAAGGAAGCCGAGTCCCCGGCGGTGAACCACCAGCTGGCCGAGCTGTTGCTGGAGAACGCCTCGTTCGCCGATGCGGCGGTCGAGTTCGAGCGCACCGCCTACGACTACCCGGCACACGAGAAGTCCGCCGAGGCGGGCTACGCCGCCGTGTACTCGCACCGCAAGGGCCTGGGCACGGTGGCGGCCGAGCAGAAGCCCCGCGCGGCGCAGGAGACCATCCGCAGCTCGCTGAAATTTGCCGAGACCTTCCCGCGCCACGAGAAGGCCGCGCTGGTGATGAGCGCGGCCATCGACGACATCTTCGAGGCGAAGGACTACGCCCAGGCAGCCGCGAACAGCCGCAAGTTCATCGCGATGTTCCCGAATGCCGAGCAACCGCTGCGTCGCACGTCCTGGGTCACGCTCGCGCACTCGTCGTTCGAGCTGGGACGCTACAAGGACGCCGAGGAAGCCTACGTCCAGTCGCTGCCGCTGGTGGCCGATGGCGACAAGGCGCGCGCCAACCTCGTCGAGAACCTGGCGGCGGCCATCTACAAGCAGGGCGAGGAAGCCGGCAGGCAGGGCGACCACAAGACCGCCGCGCAGCACTTCCTGCGCGTGGCCCAGGCCGCCCCCACGTCGAGCATCCGGCCCAACGCCGACTACGACGGCGCCGCGGCGCTCATCCAGCTCAAGGACTGGGACGGCGCCGCCCAGGCACTCACCGCCTTCCGCAGCAACCACCCGGGCCACAAGCTGCAGTCCGAGGTGACCAAGAAGGTGGCGCACGTCTACCGCGAAGCCGGCAAGCTGGCGCTTGCGGCCGGCGAATACGAACGGGCCGAGTCGGAGTCCAAGGACCCCGAAGTGCGCAGCGCCGCGCTGCAGCTGGCCGGCGACCTGTACGTGCAGGCCGGCGAAGCGGACAAGGCCGTGGCGGTCTATCGACGCTACATCGCGAGCTTCCCCAAGCCGCTGGACGTGGCCGTCGAGACGCGCTTCAAGGTCGCGGGCCTGCTGAAGTCGCGCAACGACACCGCGGCCTACCATGCCGAGCTCAAGGCCATCGTCAGTGCCGACGCCGCCGGCGGCAAGGAGCGCACCGAGCGCACCCGCTACCTCGCGGCCTCGTCGCTGCTGGTGCTCACCGAGCCGGTGTTCGACGACTACGCGCAGATCCGCCTGGTGGAGCCCTTCGACAAGAACCTGGCGAAGAAGAAGGCAGCGCTCAAGCAGGTGAAGGACGGCTTCGAGTCCATCCTGCGCTACGAGATCGGCGAGACCACCGCGGCCGCGAGCTACTACCTGGCCGAGATGTACCACGACTTCAACCGCTCGCTGGTGGAGTCGCAGCGCCCTCGCAACCTGAGCGCCGCCGAGAAGGAGCAGTACGAGCTGGCCCTCGAGGAGCAGGCCTATCCGTTCGAGGAAAAGGCCATCGAGGTGCACCAGAAGAACACCGACCTGGTGACGCTGGGCGTCTACAACAAGTGGGTCGACAGGAGCTTTGCCAAGCTCGCCAGGCTGCTGCCTGCGCGTTTTGCGAAGTTCGAGGAAAGCAGCGGCTGGGTCGAGACCTTCAACCGCCAGGCCGCCTTCGACCGGCTCACCGAAAGGCGCGAGCCGGCGGTGGTGGCTGCCGCACCGGCACCCGCCGTGCAGGAACTGGCGCCCGTGGCCATGCCCGCGCAGCAGCCGGCGCCGTCGGAAGCGCGCGACAGCACCGCGGCGAAGAGCGAACCCGGCACGTCGCCTGCAGCCCCCGTCGCAGCGAAGGCGGCGCCGGCCCCTACCAGGAAGGGAGCCCGCAAGAAATGAAACCCGCCGCCCACTCGCGCCGCGGCATGGCGCCCACCTTCCTGCTGCTGGCCTTCGCCGCGGCGTTGCAGGGCTGCGCCACGACGCAGCAGACCCCGAAAGCGGCCCCACCCGCCGCCTCGGCGCAACCCCCGGAAGCCGCGCCGGTCACGCCCCAGCAACAGGCCGACCTCGAGGCAGCCATGGCCCTGGCGAAGGCCGAGCAGTACGACCGCGCCGCCGAGGCCTTCGGCAAGCTGGCCCAGGCCCTGCCCGACAACCCCATCCCGGCGATCAACCTCGCGCTCGTCCACAAGAAGCAGGACAAGCCCGAGCTTGCCGAAGCCCAGCTCAAGAAGGCGCTGGCCATCGAGCCCGCCAACCCGGTGGCCGGCAACGAGCTGGCGCTGCTGTACCGCACGGCGGGGCGGTTCGCCGAAGCGCGCGCCACCTACGAGCACACGCTGGCGAAACACCCGCACTTCGCGATGGCCCACAAGAACCTGGGCGTCCTCTGCGATCTCTACCTGAAGGACTACGCATGCGCGATCGACCACTACCAGCGTTATGCGCAGAGCGCGCCGAACGACAAGACCGTGCAGATCTGGATCGCCGACCTGCAAAAGCGCAGCGGCGCGAAAGGCCCGCAATGACGGTGAAGGCGCTCTGCATTGCGGGCCTGCTGCTGTGCGCCGGCGCCGCCATGGCACAGGACAAGTCGAAGGCCGACAAGCCCGCCAGGAAGGCCGACGAAGGCGAGGCCAAGGAGGTCTCCGGCATGTCCATCGTCGGCAACAGCGAAACGCCCAAGTCGCTGACCATCATCCCGTGGAAGAGCTCGGAAATCGGAAGGGACACCGACTTCAGGTCGAGTCTGCTGAGCCAGGAGATCGCCCCCATCGACAAGCCATCGTTTCTACGCGGACTCGAGTTCTACAAGCTAAGCCAACGCAACTAATGTCAGTCGAAGGAGTTTGACAATGGAGTACCTTTCGGGAGCCATCAGGTTCATTGCCGCAGGCGGCATCTGGGTGATCCCCATCATCGTGGTGGGCTTCATCGGCCTGGGCGTCGTCGCCGAGCGCTATTTCGTGCTCATTCGCGCCACCCGCGCCAACCGCCGCACCTGGGAGCAGATCCAGCCGCTGCTCCACGAAGGCCAGTTCGACAAGGCCCGCGAGATCACCCGCGAGGACAAGTCCGCCGTCGCCACGCTGCTCAACGCCGGCCTCGAGAACGAAGGCGTGGTGCGCCGTCGCAACGACATCGAGCTGGCGATGGAGGAAGTGCTGCAGTCGATCGCACCGCAGTTCGAGAAGCGCATCTCCTACCTGTCGCTGTTCGCGAACCTCGCCACCCTGCTCGGCCTGTTCGGCACCATCGTGGGCCTGATCGGCGCGTTCGCCGCGGTGGCGACCGCCGCCCCGTCGGAGAAGTCGGCCCTGCTGTCGATGTCGATCTCCGAAGCCATGAGCTGCACGGCCACCGGGCTGCTGATCGCCATGCCGATGCTCACCTTCAGCCTGCTGCTCAACACCAAGGCCAGCCACATCGTGGCCGGCCTGGAGATCGCCGCCCTCAAGACGATCAACATGATCGTCCGCGCCGGCGCGACCGCCCGCATCTCGCACCTGCACGACTATGCTGAAAAGAAAGCGTCATGAGTCGGAGGAGCTGGAGCTCACGACCCTGCTGAACATCCTGGTCGTGCTGGTCTCCTTCCTGCTGCTGTCGGCGGTCTTCTCGAAGATCACCATCCAGGAGCTCAACATGCCGCCGCAAGGCAGCGGCCCCGCCGAGGCCGGCAAGGAGCTGGCCCCCGTGGTGATCGAGGTCATGGTGCGCCACGACGGCCTGGAGATCGGCAACGGCAAGGAAGTGACCGACCGCCTGCCGAAGCTGGGCGACCGCTACGACACGGCCGGGCTGTCGCAGAAGCTCAAGCTGCTGAAGGACCAGTACCCGGGCAAGCGGGACGCGATCCTGCTGGTGGAGCCCGACATCGGCTACGCCGCCATGATCGCCGTGATGGACGCGCTCAAGTTCGTCGAGATCCGCGGGCCGCGCGAAGGCTCGCAGCGCCTTCGCATCACGCTGTTTCCCAACGTGACGGTGGGGGATGCACCATGAGTCTTGTCCTGGGCAAGCGCCGCAAGGCGCACAAGGAAACCAAGGGCGACTCGGCCGGGATGATGCTGACGTCGCTGATGGACATCTTCATCGTGCTGGTGCTCTACCTGCTGGTCAACCAGGGCACCGGTGTCGAGCTCGATCCGCCTGAAAACGTGATCCTGCCGATCTCGGGCGTGGACACCTCGCCGCGGCAGTCGGTGGTGGTCGTGCTGTCCGACCGCGACGTGCGGGTGCAGGGCCAGAGCGTCGTCTCCATGGCCGAAGTGGTGGCCAGCGACGAACTCGAGATCGCGCCGATACGCCAGGCCATCGAGCGCATCAAGGCCGAGGCCGAGGCCGAGCAGCGCGCCGACCAGGCCGGCATGCACACCGAGGTCACGATCGTGGCCGACCAGTTCGTCCCGTTCAAGGTGCTCAAGAAGGTCATGCTGTCCAGCAGCAATGCCGGCTTCGGAAAGATCTCCTTCGCCGTGAACCAGATGTAAAGACAACGGGGATCTCCCGCCGTGACTACAACAACCCTGTCCCTGCAAGAGCAGACGCTCGGCATCGCAAAGGTCAGCCGCATCCTCGAAGTGCTCGAGCAGCGCCGGGCCGAGCTCGATGCCGAGCTCCACGCCTGTGCGGGTGAGCGACGCAAGTTCCACCTGCTCGGCACGATCCTCGACGCGCTGGGCGAGCTCGACGCGGCCGGCGCGGCCGACCTGTTCTGGCATCGCGACATCACCCGCTACTCACCGGACACGCAGCTGCAGAAGGCGCGCGAGCAGGTGGCCACCTTCGAGGACAAGGTCGCCGACGTCCAGCTGCGCCGCGAGCAGGTGCAGCACGAGATCGACGTCGAGACCGGCACGCTGCGGCGACTCAACACCGAGCTGGTCGACCTGGAAGAAGAGGCCGAGGCCCAGCGCCAGGAGTTGCAGGTCTTCCGCGACCCCTCCGAGATCCCGTACCGGCCGCTGGTCATGCCGTGGTCGCGCAACGGCGAAGACGACCGGCGCTATCGCAAGGTGTTCCTGGCGAGCGTGCTGGTTTCGCTGTCGGTGGGTTCGGTCGTGTTCCTGTTCAAGCCGGCGCACGAGAAGCGGCAGGAGCAGTTCATCCCCGAGCATGTTGCCGAGCTCATCGTGAAGAAGAAGGAAGAGCCGAAGAAGCCGGAGCGCAAGCCGCAGGACTACAAGTCGTCCGACCGCACGGCAGCGCCCCGGTCGGCCAGCCCGCAGCCGGCCCGCCTGGCCCAGGCGGCCGAGAACGACCCGCGCCCGCCCGGACCGCTGACCGACAACCCGACCGGCACGCCCGACGCGCAGCAGGTGGCGCGGGCGTCGGCACAGACCAAGGGCGTGCTGGCGCACCAGAACGAATTCGCAGGCCTGATCGACAGCTCGGGGCCGGTGAAGGTGGGCGCAGAGGGCGTGGTGTCCACCACCGGGCAGATCGCGCCGGGAACGGCCACGACCCGCTCGCTGATCGTGTCGCAGGTGGGCGCCGGCAGCGGCGGCATCAACGTGGCGGCCATCAGCCGCAACGGCAACGGCGGCGGCGGCGCGGGGGGTGCAGGCACGGGCACCGGCGGCGGGGGCGGCGGCAACGGCTTCGGCGGCAGCGGCCTCGGAGGCGGCGGCAGCAGCAACGCAGGCGGAGGCGGCGGCGGCGTGAAGGTGGCCAAGGTGCAAAGCAGCACCGGCACCGCGCTGGCGGACGCCCGCCCGCTCAGCCAGGGCGCCGCGCCTTCGCGCACCGACGAGGAGATCCAGATCGTGTTCGACCGCTACAAGGCGGCGCTGTATCGCATCTACAACCGCGAGCTGCGCAACGACCCCAGCCTCAAGGGCAAGATGGTGCTGCGCCTCACCATCGAGCCCGATGGCCAGGTGTCGGCCTGCGCGGTGAAGTCGACCGACCTCGCCTCGCCCACCCTCTCGGCCGAAGTCGTCGAGCGGGTGCTGAAGTTCAACTTCGGCGTCAAGCAGGGCGTGCCGCCGATCACGATCACCTACCCGATCGACTTCCTGCCGGCGGCGTGATGCGCCGGCACGCGGCGGCCCGCCTCCCGGCGGACGCCGCCCCGGCTCACTTCTGGCCGGTGAACGGCACGACGTTGTCGCTGCCGTGGGCACCGAAGACCTGGTCCTTCAGCTGGGCCAGCTGGTCGCGGATGCGGGCCGCCTTCTCGAACTCGAGGTTGCGGGCGTGCTCGAGCATCTGCTTCTCGAGCTGCTTGATCCGCTTGCCGAGGTCCTTCTCGGAAAGCGCCTCGATCTCGGCGGCCTGCTGGGCCTTCTGGTCGTCCTTGGCCTGGGCCGAGTAGACGCCGTCGATCATCTCCTTGACCTGCTTGCGCACGCTGCGCGGCGTGATGCCGTGCGCCTCGTTGTGGGCGATCTGCTTGGCGCGCCGGCGCTCGGTTTCGTCGATGGCGCGGCGCATCGAGTCGGTGATCCGGTCGGCATACAGGATCGCCTGGCCGTTCACGTTGCGGGCGGCCCGGCCGATGGTCTGGATGAGCGAGCGCTCGGCGCGCAGGAAACCTTCCTTGTCGGCGTCGAGGATGGCCACCAGCGACACCTCGGGGATGTCGAGCCCCTCGCGCAGCAGGTTGATGCCCACCAGCACGTCGAAGGTGCCCAGGCGCAGGTCGCGGATGATCTCCACCCGCTCGACGGTGTCGACGTCGGAGTGCAGGTAGCGCACCTTCACGCCGTTGTCGGCCAGGTAGTCGGTGAGCTGCTCGGCCATGCGCTTGGTCAGCGTGGTGATGAGCACCCGCTCGTTCTTGGCCACGCGGTCGTGGATCTCCTGCAGCACGTCGTCCACCTGGTGGGTGGCCGGCCGCACCGTCACCACCGGATCGATGAGGCCGGTGGGCCGCACCAGCTGCTCGACCACCTGCCCGGCATGTTGCTGCTCGTAGGCGGCCGGCGTGGCCGACACGAACACCACCTGCCGCATCTTGGTCTCGAATTCCTCGAACTTGAGCGGCCGGTTGTCCAGCGCCGACGGCAGGCGGAAGCCGTACTCGACCAGGGTGGTCTTGCGCGCCCGGTCGCCGTTGAACATGCCGCCCAGCTGGCCGATCAGCACGTGGCTTTCGTCCAGGAACATGAGCGAGTCCTTGGGCAGGTAGTCGACCAGGGTGGGCGGCGGGTCGCCCGGCATCGCGCCCGACAGGTGGCGGGTGTAGTTCTCGATGCCCTTGCAGTGGCCCACTTCCTGCAGCATCTCGAGGTCGAAGCGGGTGCGCTGCTCCAGCCGCTGGGCTTCCACCAGCTTGCCGGCCTTCACCAGCTCGTCGAGGCGCCAGCGCAGCTCTTCCTTGATGGTGCCGATGGCGCGCAGCACCTGCTCGCGCGGCGTGACGTAGTGGCTCGACGGGTAGACCACGAAGCGCGGCACCTTCTGGCGGATGCGCCCGGTCAACGGGTCGAGCAGCGAGAGCGACTCGATCTCGTCGTCGAACAGCTCGATGCGGATGGCGAGCTCGGAGTGTTCGGCAGGAAACACGTCGATGGTGTCGCCGCGCACGCGAAAGGTACCGCGCGAGAAGTCCATCTCGTTGCGCGTGTACTGCATGGTGATGAGCTGCGCAATGACGTCGCGCTGCCCCACCTTGTCACCGGTGCGCACGATCATGCGCATCTGGGTGTAGTCCTCCGGCTTGCCGATGCCGTAGATCGCGCTCACCGTGGCCACGATCACCGTGTCGCGCCGCTCCAGCACGCTCTTGGTGGCCGACAGCCGCATCTGCTCGATGTGCTCGTTGATCGACGAGTCCTTCTCGATGAACAGGTCGCGCTGCGGCACGTAGGCCTCGGGCTGGTAGTAGTCGTAGTAGCTGACGAAGTACTCGACCGCGTTCTTGGGGAAGAACTCGCGGAACTCGCTGTACAGCTGCGCGGCCAGCGTCTTGTTGGGCGCGAACACGATGGCAGGGCGGCCCAGCTGGGCGATCACGTTCGCCATCGTGAAGGTCTTGCCCGAACCGGTGACGCCCAGCAGCGTCTGGAACACCTCGCCGTCGCGCACGCCTTCGACCAGCTGCGCAATGGCGGTGGGCTGGTCGCCGGCCGGCGGGTACGGCTGGAACAGCTGGAAGGGCGAGTCCGGGTAGGTGACGAATTCGCCCGGCCGGGCGGCGCCGGCATCGGGAGCGTTGACTTCGGTGAGGTCGGGCATGGGGCTTAAAATTGAGGCAGTTCCGCTCGCCACAGGCTGCCTGGACACGCGGATCGCGCGGATCGGCAGGGCGGCCGACGAGACTAGCCGATTCCCCTTCCCCTGACCACTGACAAGGACTGACCTCCCATGGCTTCGCTGTTTGCCGCCGTCGAGATGGCGCCCCGTGACCCCATCCTGGGCCTGAACGAGCAATTCAATGCCGACCCGAACCCGAACAAGGTGAACCTCGGCGTCGGCGTCTATTACGACGAGAACGGCAAGCTGCCGCTGCTCAAGTGCGTGGAAGCGGCCGAAAGGCAGATGGCCGAGGCGCCCAAGGCGCGCGGCTACCTGCCCATCGACGGCATCGCCGCCTACGACAAGGCAGTGCAGGGGCTGGTGTTCGGCGACGACAGCGAAGTGGTGACCGGCGGCCGCGTGGCCACGGTGCAGGGCCTGGGCGGCACCGGCGGGCTCAAGGTCGGCGCCGACTTCCTGAAGAAGGTCAACCCGAATGCCAAGGTGCTGATCAGCGACCCGAGCTGGGAAAACCACCGCGCGCTGTTCACGAATGCCGGCTTCGTGGTCGAGTCCTACCCGTACTACGACGCGGCCAGGAAGGGCGTGAACTTCGAAGGCATGCTGGGCGCGCTGAAGGCTGCCGCGGCCGGCACCGTGGTCGTGCTGCACGCGTGCTGCCACAACCCGACCGGCTACGACATCACCGCCGCGCAATGGACGCAGGTCGTCGAGACGGTGAAGGCGCGCGGCCTCGTGGCCTTCCTCGACATGGCCTACCAGGGTTTCGGCGACGGCATCGCCGAAGACGGCGCGGTGATCGGACAGTTCCTGGCCGCCGGCATCGACTTCTTCGTCTCGACCTCGTTCTCGAAGAGCTTCTCGCTCTACGGCGAGCGGGTGGGGGCGTTGAGCGTGGTGTGCGAAAGCAAGGAAGAAGCGGCCCGCGTGCTGAGCCAGCTGAAGATCGTGATCCGCACCAACTACTCGAACCCGCCGACCCACGGCGCCCAGGTCGTGGCCACCGTGCTGACCACGCCCGCACTGCGCAAGCAATGGGAAGAAGAACTCGCCGGCATGCGGGTGCGCATCAAGGCCATGCGCACCGCGCTGGTCGAGAAGCTCTCGGCCGCCGGCCTCCAGCAGGACTTTTCCTTCATCACCTCGCAGAAGGGCATGTTCAGCTATTCCGGCCTCACGAAGGAGCAGATGCAGCGCCTGCGCAGCGAGTTCGGGATCTACGGCGTCGATTCGGGCCGGATCTGCGTTGCTGCCCTCAACGACAGGAACATCGACGCGGTGGTCAAGGCCATCGCCGCTGTCGCCTGAACGACACTACCCCTGCAAAAAGGGCCCTCACGGGCCCTTTTTGCTTGAATTGCACCGGTTTGGTACGTGTTTTCCCCGTTAGCGAAACGTGCGGACCGGCAGCGGCCTTCATAGAATGTTGCGGCGCACCACCTTCTGCTGCGTGTCAAACACCCGGAGTTCACGATGCTGTATCAGCTGTACGAAACCCAACGCGCCTGGTTGAGCCCGTTTGCCGAGTTCGCAAGCGCGTCGTCCAAGCTGTACAGCCACCCGCTGTCGCCCTTCGCCCAGGCTCCGGGCGCCCAGCGCGTGGCCGCCGGTTTCGACCTGATGCACCGGCTCACCAAGGAATATGAAAAGCCGGCGTTCGGCATCACCTCGGCCCACGTGGGCAACACCGAGGTGGTGGTGCAGGAGCAGCTGGCGCTCGACAAGCCCTTCTGCCGGCTGCTGCGCTTCAAGCGCTTCACCGACGACGCCAAGCTGCTGACGAAGATGCGCGCGCAGCCCACGGTGCTGATCGTGGCGCCGCTGTCGGGCCACCATGCCACGCTGCTGCGCGACACCGTGCGCACGATGCTGCAGGACCACAAGGTCTACATCACCGACTGGATCGACGCGCGCATGGTGCCGGTGGAAGCCGGCCTCTTCCACCTGGACGACTACGTCCGCTACGTGCAGGAGTTCATCCGCCACATCGGCGCCGACGACGTGCACGTCATCTCGGTGTGCCAGCCCACCGTGCCGGTGCTGGCGGCAGTGTCGCTCATGGCATCGGCCGGCGAGAAGACGCCGCGAACGATGACGATGATGGGCGGCCCGATCGACGCCCGCAAGTCGCCGACGGCGGTGAACAACCTGGCGATGAACAAGAGCTACGAATGGTTCGAGAACAACGTGATCTACCGCGTGCCGCCCAACTACCCGGGCGCCGGTCGCCGGGTGTACCCGGGCTTCCTGCAGCACAGCGGTTTCGTCGCGATGAATCCTGACCGTCACCTGAGTTCGCACTACGACTACTTCCTCGACCTCGTGCGCGGCGACGACGACAGCGCCGAGGCCCACCGCCAGTTCTACGACGAGTACAACGCCGTGCTCGACATGCCGGCCGAGTACTACCTGGACACCATCCACACCGTGTTCCAGGAGTTCGCGCTGGTCAACGGCACCTGGAAGGTGGGCGACGACCTGGTGCGGCCGCAGGACATCAGGACCACCGCCGTGCTCACCGTCGAAGGCGAGCTCGACGACATCTCCGGCGCCGGCCAGACAGAAGCGGCGCACGAGCTGTGCACCGGCGTGCCGAAAAGCAGGCAGCGCCACTACACGCTCGAGGGCGCCGGCCACTACGGCATCTTCTCGGGCCGCCGCTGGCGCGAGAAGGCCTATCCCGAGATCCGCAGCTTCATCGCGCAATACGACAAGTAGGCGCAACGCTGCCTCGCCCCCACAAGGCCCGCCGCGCGCGGGCCTTGCCGTTTGCCTTTGCGACAATCCCCGCGTGCCCGCCTTCCCCCCCGTGACTGCCGACCAGATCGATGCGCTGCTGCCGCAGACGCAGTGCACGCGCTGCGGCTATCCGGACTGCCGCCGCTACGCAGAAGCGGTTGCAGCGGGCGATGCCGAGATCAACCAGTGCCCGCCCGGCGGTGCCGAAGGCGTGACGAGGCTGGCGCAGCTGACCGGCCGCCCGGCCCTGCCCCTCAACCCGGCCAACGGCCAGGAAGGCCCGCGTCTGCTGGCCGTCATCGACGAAGACTGGTGCATCGGCTGCACCTTGTGCATCAAGGCCTGCCCCGTCGACTGCATCGTCGGCGCGCCCAAGCAGATGCACACGGTGATCGAGCCGCTGTGCACCGGCTGCGAGCTGTGCATCCCCGTGTGCCCGGTCGACTGCATCTCGCTCGAGAACGTGACGCCGGGTGCCAGCGGGTGGCAGGCCTGGTCGCAGGCCCGGGCCGACGAAGCCCGCGAGCGCCACGCCTTCCATCGCATGCGCGTCGAGCGCGCACGGCGCGAAAACGAAGACCGGCTGGCCGCCAAGGCCGAGCAGAAGCTGGCCCACCTCGAAGAGCACACCCGCCTCACCGACCCCGGGCAGATCGACCGCAAGCGCGCGGTGATCGAGGCGGCGCTGGCCCGCGCACGCCAGCGCCGCAGCGAAGGCTGAGGCCGCCCCGTCAGCGCGCCAGCAGCTGCTGCGCCAGCATGAACAGCCGCCCCTGCGGCTGCGCCAGTTCGTCCAGCACGTCGAGGTGGTGCCGCCCGGCCAGCGCCTCGCACACCGGCACGGCCGACGCGCCCCACGCACGGCGGATCAACCGGTTCTGCCGCAGGAACTCCTCGCTCTCGTCGGCTCCCACGCACGCATGGAGTACCCCCTCGGGGGCCGGCATGTGGACCGGGCTCAACCGGCTCACCGCGTCGGGCGTGAGCCGCAGGTCGCCCTGCAGGAAGGGCGTGTGCCGGATCGGCTCCAGGTCGAACACCCCGGAAATCGCCAGCGCGGAACGCACCAGCCCGGCCGGCAGGTCGCTCGCCACCGCCGGCCACAGGCAGCGCAGCATCATCGCAGCGAGGTGCCCGCCGGCCGAATGCCCGGCCACCACGATGCGCCGCGGGTCGCCGCCGCGGCTGGCGGCATGGCGCCAGGTCCAGGCCAGCAGACGCACCATCTGCAGCGTGATCTGCTCGATGCTGGCGGCCGGGGCCAGCGTGTAGTTGGCCACCACCACCATGGCACCGGCCTCCACGAAGGCCGGCGCGATGAAGGAATGGTCGGCCTTGTCGAGGGCGCGCCACCAGCCGCCGTGGATGAACACGAACACCGGCGCATCCGGCCGCGGCGGCAGGAACAGGTCCAGCGTCTCGCCGGGCGCGTCGCCATAGGGCACGTCGAGCTCGCAGGCCTGCGATTGCCGCGCCCGTGCCGAATCGGCGGCCCAGCGGGCGAAGATCTGCGGGTGCTCCGGGATGCGCGCGCGGTTGTTGTACTGCTCGTCGAGCCAGGCAGGGTCGAATGCTTGCGGCATGGGCATCATTCCTTTGCGTCGAAGTCGGCCAAGCGCGCTTCTACACTGCCCGCTCGCTTGGCACCACCGGATGAGTCCCATCATGAAGAACATCACCCTGCTCGGCACCGGCCTCATGGGCGCGCCGATGGCCCGGCGGCTGTGTGAAGCCGGGTTCGACGTGACCGTGTGGAACCGCACGCGTGCAAAGGCCGAGGCCCTGGCGGCGCACGGCGCCCGGGTGGCCGACAGCGCGCCCGGCGCGGTGGCGCAGGCCGATGCGGTGGTCACCCTGCTCGAGCACGGCGGCATCGTGCACGAGGTGCTGTTCGGCCTGGGCGCCGCCTCCGCGCTGCAACGCGGCTCGCTCGTCATCGACATGAGCTCCATCAAGCCGCGCGAGGCCCGCGAGCATGCGCAGGCCCTGCAGGCCCTCGGCGTGGCCCACCTCGATGCACCGGTCTCCGGCGGCACGGTGGGCGCGGAGGCCGGCACGCTGGCCATCATGGCCGGCGGCGAGGCGGCCGACTTCGCCCGTGCCGCGCCGGTGTTCGAGGTGTTCGGCCGGGCCACGCACGTGGGGCCGCACGGCGCGGGCCAGCTGGCCAAGCTGGCCAACCAGATGATCGTGGGCATCACCATCGGCGCAGTGGCCGAGGCGCTGCTGCTGGCCGCCCGGGGCGGCGCCGACATGGCGCAGGTGCGCCACGCCATCCGCGGCGGCTTTGCCGAAAGCCGCATCCTCGAAGTGCACGGCCAGCGCATGGTCGAGCGCGACTTCGCCAAGCGCGGCGCGATGACGGTGCAGCTGAAGGACCTGCGCAACGCGCTCGACACGGCAGGGGAACTGGGCTTCGAAGCACCGGTGACCGAGCTGTTCGCCCGGCTGTACGCCGACGCCATCGACCACGGCCTGGGCCAGCTGGACCATTCGGCGCTGTTCGCCGAACTGGCGCGACGCAACGGCCTGAGTTGATAGGCTAGAATTTCAGCCTTTCGGGGACGTAGCTCAGCTGGGAGAGCGTCGCGTTCGCAATGCGAAGGTCGGGAGTTCGATCCTCCTCGTCTCCACCACACAGCCAAAGGCCTTGCCGTACACACACATGCGGCAAGGCCTTTTTCTTTGCCCGAACCGCACAATAATCGCTTGCAAATAGTTAGCACGCGATTTAATATTCGCCCCCATGGACAAGCGCACCGCCCCCCAGCCGCCCGGCCCCCACTCACAGCTGCTCGACGAGCAGCTGTGCTTCGCCGTCTACTCGACGATGCTGGGCCTCAACAAGGTCTACCGCAGGCTGCTGAAGGACCTCGGCCTCACCTATCCGCAGTACCTCGTGATGCTGGTGCTGTGGGAGACCGACGCGCTGCCCGTCTCGGCCATCGGTGCGCGGCTCTTTCTCGACTCGCCCACGCTCACCCCGCTGCTCAAGCGGCTCGAAGCCCTCGGCCTCGTCTCGCGCCAGCGCTCCGGCAGCGACGAGCGGCAGGTCATCGTGACGCTGACCACCGCCGGCAGGCGCATGCAGGCCAAGGCCAGGGACGTGCCGGGTTGCGTGGCCACGGCCATGCAGTGCTCGCCCGCGCAGATCGGTGAGCTGCGCACGAGGCTCCACGACCTGAGAGACGTGCTGATGAGCAGCGCCGGCTGAGCAGGTCGGCCTCACGGGGCGCAAGTGCGCCCTTCTTCATCGCAATTACATAGCACGCGATTTATTCGCTTACTAAACGCAGCCGGCGTCGCGCACCGGCCGCGCCCTTCGAAGCCGCGAACCTCCGTCCCATCCATCGAAAGGAAATGCCATGAACCTCGCTTCCAAGATCGCCACCGCGCTCACCACCGTTGCCGCCGCATCCGCCATGGCCGCCGGCAGCCCCGGCGTCGAACGCCACACCCAGTCGTTCCTGGAGGCCCTCGCAAAGGGCGGCGGCAAGCCGATCGAAACGCTGTCGCCGGCCGACGCCCGCCAGGTGCTCGTCGGCGCGCAGAAGGGCGCCAAGCTGCCGCCGGCCGACGTGAGCGAGAAGACGATCACCGTCGACGGCAGGCAGATCGTGCTCAACATCGTGCGCCCCGCCGGCGCCAAGGGCGTGCTGCCGGCGTTCGTCTTCGTGCACGGCGGCGGCTGGGTGCTCGGCGACTTCCCGACGCATGAGCGCTTCGTGCGCGACCTGGTGGCCGACTCCGGCGCAGCGGCGGTGTTCGTGAACTACACGCCCTCGCCCGAGGCCCGTTATCCGGTGGCCGTCAACGAGATCTACGCCGCCACCAAGTGGGTGGCCGATCACGGCGCGCAGATCAACGTGGACGGCAAGCGGCTCGCGATCGCCGGCAACAGCGTGGGCGGCAACATGGCGGCGGCGGTGGCGCTGATGGCCAAGGCGAAGGGCACGCCGGCGCTGCGTTCGCAGGTGCTGTTCTGGCCGGTCACGAATGCGAACTTCGAGAACGCTTCATATGACGAGTTCGCCAACGGTCACTTCCTCACCAAGGACATGATGAAGTGGTTCTGGGACGCCTACACCACCGACGCGAAGCAGCGGCAGGAGATCTACGCGTCGCCGCTGCTGGCCACGCCCGATCAGCTCAAGGGCCTGCCGCCCGCACTCATCCAGACGGCCGAGAAGGACGTGCTGCGCGATGAGGGCGAGGCCTATGCACGCAAGCTCGACGCCGCCGGCGTGAGCGTTGTCGTGACCCGCTACAACGGCATGATTCACGACTTCGGACTGCTCAACGTGCTGGCCGACCTGCCCGCCACGCGTGCCGCGCTGCACCAGGCCAGCGAGGAGCTGAAGGCGCGCCTGCGCTGAGTGCCGCGCGCCCCGGCCGGCAGAGCGCACGTGCCGGGGCGCGTCAGATCGCACGAATTCCCCCGCGGCATGAGCCGCGGCGGCCGCAGCGTCGCTCCAGCGCCGCAACTTTCGCCACAAACGGCCGCCGTCATGGTTTCATCATGCTTTGCAAATGCCGCCCCAGTAGCATGGCCGCGACTTCACCTACCGAGTTTTGAGAAAGGTGCCTGCGGGTGCCGCCTCCCCATCCTGATGAGGACCCAGGACTCCGGACCGACCGCGGTACGGGCATGACAGAGCCCGTTTTCGAATTCGCAGAGTGCCGCGTACTGCCGCTGCGCCGCGAGGTTCTTCTTCGCGGCCGCCCGCAGGAGATCGAGCCCAAGCCCTTCGAGCTGCTCACGTACCTCATACGGCATCACGACCGCGTGGTGTCCAAGGACGAGCTGCTCGACGTGGTGTGGAAGCACGAGCCCGTGACGCCCGGCGTCATCGCGCGCGCCGTCATGAAGGCGCGCAGCGCCATCGGCGACAACGGCAGCCAGCCCACGCTCATCAAGACCGTGCACCGCACCGGCTACCGGTTCGTGGGCGCCCTGTCGAACAGCGCCGAACTGGCCAGCGCGCGCGAAGCCGCTCCCCCTCCTGCCGCAACGCCGCGCGAGCGGCGGGTCGGCATTGCATTGCTGCCGTTCGACAACCTCACCGGCCAGCCGGCGCTCGACTGGATCGGCCTCGGGCTGATGTCGATGGTGGCCAAGGACCTGGGCTCCGACGATCGCCTGTCCATCACGCCGACCGCCTCGCTGCTGGCCGCACTGGGCAACCTGCCCTTCCCGCGCTCTTCGATCGAACGTCGCATGGACGACATCGTGCGGCTGCTCGGCGTGCGCCACGTGCTGCATGCGGAAGTGGCCAGCGACCCCGAAGGCTTCCGCATCGACTGCACGGTCGGCCCCACGCCGCTCAGGCGCCTGTCGCGCAGCGGCCCCGACCTCGTGCCGCTGGGCCAGCAGATCGCCCGGGACGTCGACGCCGCGCTGTTTCCCGACCGGATGCGCTCGCTGGACATCGCGCTCAAGTCCAACGACCCGCTGGCCTATCGGGCGCTGCTGCAGGCCTTCCAGGCCGCCGGCGAGCAGAAGTGGCTCATCGCCACCGGCCTGCTGCAGCTCGTGCTCGACATCGAGCCCGAGAACCTGCCGGTGCGCCTGGAGCAGCTGAGCGCGCACGCCGCGCTCGGCGCGGAGGACGCGCTGGTGCAGGGCCGGGAGCTGCTGCAGGAGCCGGCGGTGAGCAACGATGCGGCTTCGCTGGCCCGGGTGCACCTGGCGCTGGGCCTCACGCACCACCACAAGCGCGCCTACGCACCGGCACAGCATCACCTCGAGCAGGCGCTCGAAGCGTCGCTGCGCTGCGACCTGCACGACTGCGCCGTGACCGCGGTGCTCACGCGCTCGTCCATTGCCATCAGCCGGCTCGACTTCGACACCGCCGCGCAGCAACTCGACCGCGCGCGCGAGCTCTGCCACGTCACCGGCAACCAGGTGCACCGGCTCGGATGGATGCTGAACTCGGCCCTGCTGGCGGCCAAGAGCGGCGAACTCATGCGCGCGGTGCAGCTGGGCCGCGAGGCCGTGCGCCTGTGCGAGGAGCACCGGCTCAACAGCTACTTCGCGCTCACCGCGGTGAACCTCGCACATGCCAGCCTCGGGCTCGGCCTGCTGCACGACGCCGCGCGGCATGCCGAGCAGTCCTTCGTGATGTCCCACTCGCTCGCCGAACGCTTCCGCACGGCTTCGGCAGGCGACACGCTGTGCCTCATCTACCGCGAGCTGCGGCTGCCGCGCGAGGTGGCTCGCGTGGCGGCCGCGGTGGCCGAACTCGACGCCGTGCTGCCGGCCGCCGCGCAACCCTACCGCTGGATGGCGGCGGGCCACCTCGCGGTGGCCGAAGGACGCCTCGACGAAGCCGTGCCGTGCTTCCAGGCCGCGATCGCGCAAAGCCGCGAGCTGGGCATCTGGCTGCAGGCGCACGAGGCGGCGCCCTGGTTGATCCGCGCGCTGGTGCGCACCGGCCGGCACGACGAGGCGACGGCGGCCTGCGAAGCGGCGCGACAGCTGCCGGAGGCGAAAGAGGACCTCGAGCTGATGACGGCCTTGCGCCATTGCCGGGCCCTGCATCACCACGCCCTGGGCGACCACGCGCGCGCCTGCGCCGAGCTGCAGGCCATCGCCTCGGGCGGGCAGCCCGGCATGTGGCAGGCCTACGCCTGCCTCGACGCGGCCTGGCTGCTGCTCGAGCGCGGCGACGTGGCGGGCGCACGCAAGATGCTGCGAGGCCAGGGCGCGTGGCTGCACGAGCACCCGGTCGGCATGATCATCGATGCCCGGCTGAAGTTCGCCAGCGGCCAGTACGAGGCGGCTCGCGTGGCGCAGGAACGCTACCGGCAGGCGGTGCACGGCGAGGTGCCCGAGTGCTGGCGGGAGCTGCACCGCATCTATGCCGCAGCCGCGGCCGGCGACAGGTCGCACGGCGATCTGCCGGTGTCGCCATGGCTGGCGACGCAGATGTAGCGCAGGCCCCGAGGCGGGGTCAGGCCGCTGCCAGCGCGGCGATCTCGGAGGCGGCCAGCGCCCCGCTGTAGATGCGCAGGTCCTGAAGGCGACCTTTGAAGCGGGGATCGGTGGCGTACTGCGAGCGGCCCAGCCAGTTCCGGCGGGTCTCGCAGAGCTGCCAGGGCGCGAGCGTCATCGCGTCGTTGCTGCCGACCGGTTGGCCATCGACGTACAGCGTGCCGGTGCGGCCCGACAGCGTGACCGCCACATGCACCCAGCGGCCGGTGGGCAGCGCCGCGGCGGCAATGCTCTGCTCGCCGAACCAGCTCGTGCCGGTGACGGTGAAGCGCATGCGGCCCTTGTTGTCGCGCGGCAGCAGCGCCATGTAGCGGACGTCGTTGCTGCCGAAGTCGAACACGCGGGCGTTGGTGGCCGCCGTGTCCCAGTACACCCACAGGGCAATCGTGAAGTCGGCCACCTCGGCCAGCACGCCGCCGGGCAACGCGAGGAAGCCGCTTTCGCCGTCGAGCGCCAGCGCCCTCGTGCCCTTGCGGCCCGAGCCCCAGCTCGCACCGCCGGAGGCCTCGCCGTGCTTGCCCTTGCCGCTGGCGTCGGCCGTCGCGCCCTCTCCGTCGAGGGGCAATCGCACGATCAGCTCGCCGGGCAGGACCACGCGCCTTGCACTCGAAGCCGCGCTTTCGCCGCCGCCGCCCACGGCGGTGACGCAGTAGTGCCAGGTGCCGTTGCCCGGGGTGTCGGTGTACGTGCGCGGATCGCTCACGCTCGCGATGGTCGTGTACGGCCCTTCGGCCGAAGGCCCGCGCTTCACGTTGTAGCTGGAGGCGGTGGCGCTGCCCCACCACGACAACACCACCTCACCGGCACTCACATGGGCGGTGAGACCGCTCGGCGGCGTGTCGGCCACGAAGGCGTCGCGGGTGGAGGTCAGTGTTCCGAAGCTCGGCTGGTCGCCGCCGTCGCGGCCTTCGGGCCGAAGCTGCGCCGCCATCGCGGTCACCCAGGGCGCCGAGAGGCCCCGGCGGCGGACGTAGTGGTTGTAGACCAGCTCCCAGGCCGGCCGGCGCAGCGGCCGCGCCGCATCCGACACCGCGGTCATCGTGCCGTGGCTGTTGGTGTAGGTGGCAAAGGGCAGCGAGTAGAGCGCGCCGTTCTCGTCGCGCAGGTTGGACTTGGCCACGTATTCGGCACCGGCCAGCAGGCGGTTGTTGCCCAGCGCATAGAGGTCGATGCCCTGGTTCCACGCCATCTCGCAGATGGCGCCGCACAGGGCGATGCCCAGCGTCGCATGGCCCTGGTCGCGCCCGCTTTCCTGCCATTGGCCGAGGTGGCCCGGGTGCATGTAGCAGACGTTGTGCGACGTCGCGCCGTTGCCGCGGCCGTGCTCGTAGTAGTCGACAGCCTCGGCCACCAGGTCCGGCCGGTCGCAGAACACGCCGATGGCCAGGATGCCGGCGATCGAGCACAGGTCCCAGTTGGCCCAGTAGTTGGTGATCTTGCTGTGCTCGGTGCCGTTGTGGTTGGTCAGGAAGTCATGGCTCAGCGGATAGAACAGCCTCAGCAGCCACTGCTGGCAGCGGGCCATGTCCTCTGCGGCCCAGCCCGGGTAGCTGCGCATGATCTCGGCCGCGTTGGCCCACTGGTAGCCGTAGATGCCGGCCGCCAGGAAACGGTCGGCATTGCCGGTGAGCTGGGTCATCGTCGACGACCATGCGTTGAGCAGGCGCACCGCCGCGTCGGCATAGGCCGTGTCGCCCGAGACCTTCCAGCGCAGCGCGAGCTGGTAGGTGCGCTGCATCTCGACGATGAGCCGGCCGAAGTTCTGGCCGGTGCCGCCCCGGACGACCGTGCCCAGCGGCGCGGGCGTGTAGCCGAGGTTGGCGAATCCTCCGCCGAGCAGGGCGTTCCAGCCATCCAGCCAGGGCTGCGCGCCGGCCGCCACTTTCTCGCGCATGCGCTGGAAGTCGGCTTCGGTATGCAGCACGCCACGCTGCACGGGCTTCGAGGCAAGGTCGCCGGAGGCCGGCGCCGCGGGGGACGAGGCTTCGTCGTCGTCGTCGCCGCTGCTGCCGCAGCCGGCGCTCCCCAGCGCCGCCAAGGCGGCAGCAGCCGCACAGAAGGCGCGGCGCCCGAGCTGGGGGTCTTGATCGGTGTCGGACATGGGAGCCTTCCTTGGGCCGTCTGGGCAAACAGGCGAACTCCGTTGCAATCGACGTACCACCACGCGCGGGGGCGGCCGCATGGCGGCAGCCCGGCGATCGCCCCGCCGATTGACCATTCGCGGCGTGCCGCCGGGGCGCAGGCCGTCACGGGGAACGCATCACGGCACTCGCGACGGCCCTTGGTCATGACTCCGTCATACCAGCACCGGCCCTGATTCCCCGGCACTGGCGGCGGTGACATAGTGGCGGCGCGATGAGCACCGAACCCGCTGCCACCCCGACCGCCACGATCCTGAGCGTGGACGACCAGCCCGCCAACCTGCGGCTGCTGGTCGAGTGCCTGGAGGCGGAGGGGTACCACGTGGTGGTCGCGCAAAGCGGCGAAGAAGGCATCGAGCGCGCGCTGTTCGTGAGGCCGGACCTGATCCTGATGGACGTGCACATGCCCGGAGGCATCGACGGATTCGAGGCCTGCCGGCGGCTCAAGCAGCACCCCGACTCGCGCGATGTGCCGGTGGTGTTCATGACCCTCCTCGACGAGCTGAGCCAGAAGCTGGAGGGCTTCGCCGCCGGTGGGGTCGACTACGTGACCAAGCCGCTCGAAAGCGCCGAGGTGCTGGCGCGCATCCGCACCCACGTGGCGCTCTATGCGCTGCGCCGCGAGCTGGCGAGGCAGAACGAGAGGCTGCAGCAGGAGGTGCAGGCGCGCGAGCGTGCCCAGGCCGCCCTGCAGCGCACCAACGTCGAGCTGGAGCAGCTGGCCGTCGAGCGTGCCATCCGGGCGCGCGCCGAGGGCGAGTCGGCCGGGCTGCGCCGCCTGCTCGACGAGCGTGACCAAATGCTCGCCGAACGCGACGAGATGCTGCACCTGTTGTCGCACGAGGTGAGGCAGCCGCTCAACAACGCTTCGGCGGCCCTCGAAAGCGCCTCGGCGGCGATCGCCGCGATGGGTGACGCCCCCACCAATGGCATCGGCAGGCCGCTGGTGCGCGCTCGCCACGTGCTCGACCACGTGATCGGCACGCTCAACAACGCCCTGGCTGCCGCCACCATGCTGACCTCCGGCCACACCGAAGCCGCCGTCGACTGCGACCTCGACACGCTGCTGGGGCTCGTGGTGCACGACATCGCTGCCGACGAGCGCCATCGAGTCGGCGTCGAGCGCACCGGCGCCCCGCGCACGGTGCATGTGCTGCCGGTGCTGATGCGCCTGGCGCTGTGCAACCTGCTCACCAATGCGCTGGCGTATTCGCCGCGCGACACCAGCGTCCAGCTGCGCGTGGCCGACTGCGAGGAGCCGCTGGGCCTGTTGTTCGAGGTGCGCGACGCCGGCAGCGGCATTCCCGCCGAACTGCTGCCGCGCGTGTTCGACAAGGGGTCGCGCGGCAGCAACGTCGGCGCGGTGGCCGGCGCGGGCCTGGGCCTGCACATCGTGCGCAGGGTGGTGGAGCTGCATCGCGGCAGCCTGGAGATCGTGCCCAACCGGCCGCGCGGTAGCATCGTGCGCATGGCCATCCCCCAGGGCATCGAGGTGTGAACTCCCCCCGCAGCGCGCCCCCTGCGCTCCCCGCCACGCTGGCGGTCGTCGATGACGACGCCGAGTTCGCCGACTACCTCGCGCAGCATCTGGAGCAACGCGGCGTGCGAGTCCAGACCTTCGCCGACAGCGACGACTTCCTCACGGCGGCAGGCGCCTGGAGCTTCGAGTTCTATGTGGTGGACCTCGGTCTGCCGGGCGTGGACGGCGTGGACCTCGTGCGGCTCGTGCGTCGCAAGAGCCACGCCGGCGTGGTCGTGGTGTCCGGCCGGGTGGGGCCCGAGGTCTTCGAGTCCGTGCTGCGTGCCGGCGCCGACATGTACCTCATGAAGCCGGTGCGGCTCGAGCAGGTGGCGTTGGCCATCGAGGCGGTGCAGCGCCGCATCGAGAGCAGCCGCACCCATGCCGCCGCCTGGCGGCTCGACCGCGCTGCTCGCCAGCTCATTGCACCGGACGGCGCGCGCATCGACCTCAGCGACAACGACGTCGCGGTGTTCGAGTGCTTTCTCGACGCCGAAGGCGCGGCGGTGACACGCGCCGCGCTGTGCCTGCGCCTGGGGCGAGACCCCGGCACCGAAGACGACAACCTGCTGGCCGCCACGATCTACCGCCTGCGCCGGCGCATCGAGCGGGCCACCACCTTCGCACTGCCGATCCACTCGGAGCAGAAGGTCGGGTACAGCTTCCGGGGCCCGCTGGCCGACGCCTGAGCGCCGGGCCCGCGCCGGTCACGCCTTCTCGGGCGCGTAACGCTCCACCAGGGCTGCAATGGCTCGCGACTGGCAGCCCTCCGCCAGCGAGCGCAGGCGCGCGGCGAAGGCGGCGTATCGAGGATCCAGCGTCTTCAGCCGGTCGGCCTCCTCGCAGATCGATCGCATGTTGCCGGTGCGTGCCAGCCGCTGCAGGACCACGATCTGCGCGGGCGGCGGCGGCACCAGCGCGGCATCGTCGAACGCCGCTTCCTCGGCATGCGCAGCGGCCAGCGACTCGCGCACCCAGACAAGCTTCAGCAGCCGGGCCATGGCGTCGAGCAGCACCGCCTGGTCAATGGGCTTGCCGATGAAGAGGTCCGCCCCGGCGTCGCGGCTGTGCGCGGCGCTGTCGGGCGTCACGCTGGCCGAGGTCGCAATGATCGGCAGGCCCGGACCGTACAGCGCCCGCAGGCGGCGGGTGGCCTCCAGGCCGTCCATCACCGGCATCGTGAGGTCCATCACCACGAGGTCCGGCCTGGAGCGCTGCGCCGCTTCCAGCGCCTGGGCACCGTCGGCCGCCTCCAGCACCTCGAAGCCGAGCATGCCGAGCGCATCGGTCAGCACCGCGCGGTTCTGCGCCACGTCGTCCACCACCAGCACGCGGCGCCGCTCACCGTCGTAGCCGATCGGCACGGCGCTGGCATCGGCCTGGTGCGGTGCGTGCTGCACCACGAGAGGCACCTCGATCTCGAAGCAGAAGGCGCTGCCTTGGCCCGGACGGCTGTGCACTTCGATGTCGCCGCCCATCAGACGCACGAGCTGGCGGCTGATGGCCAGGCCCAGGCCGGTGCCGCCTTCGCGTCGCCTGGCCTCGCTCACCTGCTCGAAGGGATGGAACAGCCGGGCCAGCTGCGTCTCGTTCATGCCGATGCCGCTGTCATGCACTTCCAGCCGCAGACGCACCTGACCGGGGGCGGAGGCGGCCACCTTCGAGACCGACAGCGTCACCTGCCCCTGGTCGGTGAACTTGATCGCGTTGGACAGCAGGTTGAGCAGCACCTGCCGCAGCCGTTTCTCGTCCACCCGCACCGCCTGCGGCAGGTCGCGCCCGCTTTCGAAGTGGAACAGCAGCCTGCGCTCGTCGGCCTTGACCCTCACGATGTCGCAGACCACTTGCAGGAAGGTCGCCAGGTTCACGTCCCCCGGATAGAGCTCGAGCTTGGCGGCGTCGATGCGCGCCAGGTCCAGGATGTCGTTGATGAGGGTGAGCAGGTGCTGGCCGCTTTCCTCGATGATGCGCAGGCCGCGCGCCTGGCGCTCGTCGAGCTGGCGGTCGCGCTGCAGGATCTGCGCGAACCCGAGGATGCCGTTGAGCGGCGTGCGCAGCTCGTGGCTCATCTGCGCCAGGAATTCGGTGCGCTGGCGCGCCAGCCGGCGGGCCTCTTCGAGCGCCGCCTCGCGGGCCGCCTCGGCCGCCTTGCGATCGCTGATGTTGCGCGCCACGCCCACCGTGCCCAGCAGGGTGCCGTCCTCGTCGAGCACCGGCGCCTTGTAGGTCTCCATCCAGGCCGCGCCGCCCTCGCCGCCCACGTACTCCTCGGCGGTCTTGCGCTCGCCCGACGCCATCACCTCCTTGTCGTCGGCGAGCTGGCGCTCGGCCAGCTCGCTGGGCAGCAGTTCCTGGTCGGTCCTGCCCACCATCGTGGCGACCTCATGGCCCCGCGCCTGCGCATGCGACTGGTTCACCACCAGGTAGCGGCTGTGCGTGTCCTTGAACCAGGCCCACATCGGCAGCATGTCGATCAGCGTGCGCAGGTAGCGCGCCTGCTGGCGCAGCTCGGCGGTGCGGCTCTGCACACGCTGCTCCAGCTCCGCGTTGAGCGCGCGCACGTCGTTCTCCGACTGCTGCAGCTGGATGTTCAGCGCCACCTGCCGGCGATGCGACAGGCGCAACCGGTGCATGAACAGCGCCGTCCCCACGAGCGCGAGGCCCGCGGTCGCCAGCACGGTCCACAGCCAGCGCTGCTGCAGCTCGCGCTGCCGCAGTTCGGCCGTCTGCTGCTCGTTGCGCCGGGTGAGTTCGTCGATCGCACGCTGCTTGCCTTCGCTCTCGTACTGCCGGATGAGCTGCACCATGCGCTGGCTTGCGCGCTCGCGCGCCGCCTTGTCGGTGTGCGTGCCGGCCTCGCTGCGCAGCGCATACGCACGGCGGTAGTCACCGGCGGCCGCGGCAATGTCGGCCAGGCGGTTCGCGCTGCCGCTCAGGTACAGCGCGATGCCCAGGTCCCTGGCCACCGCGTACGACTCCTCGGCCGCCGCGCGGGCCCCCGCCACGTCGCCCATCGCCAGGCGGTTCTCGCTCGTGAAGTTCAGGCCGAACCACTGGCCGATGCGGTTGGGCCGCGCGCGGAAGATGGCCAGCGCCAGGTCTGCGGTCTCGAGCGCCTCGCGGTACCGTTTCTGGCGCGCCAGGTGAGTGGCCAGGCCGTACAGGCCGAAGGCCTGCGCGTAGGGAGCCCCCACCTCCCTGAAGATGGCCACCGCCTCGCGCGCCAGGCGTTCGCCGTCGACATGGTCGCCGCGCTGCAGCGCGGCCCCGGCCAGCCCGGAAACCGCAAAGCCTTCCATCAGCCGCGAGCTGGCCGCCCGGGCCTGCTCGCGCATCTGCTGATGGTGCTGCTCCATTTCTTGCGGGCGCGCGCTCTGGTCGTAGGCGACGGCCAGCCCCTGGTGGGCGTAGGCCATGGCCAGCGGGTTGCCGGAACGCCGCGCGATCTCCATGGCCTGCACCGCGATGGCAGCGGCCTCGTTGTACTGCTCGAAGCGCCGGTACATCACCATGGTGCGCAACAGCGCCTCGCCCAGCAGGTCGGGGCGGTCCGTCACGCCCTCGAGCACGGTCACGCTGTGCTGGGTGGCGCGCACCAGCTCGTCGAGCCGGCCCTGGTTGATGGCATTGAGCGCGACGTTGAGGTCGGACTCGGCCTGGCCGATGCGGTCGCCATGCCGGGCCGCCAGCTCGAAGGCCTGCTCGGCATGCCCGGCCGCTTCTTCGGTGAGGCCCAGGTAGGTCTCGGCGCGAGACAGCAGGTTGAGCACCCTGGCCCGGTCGGCCGGCGTCGCGTCGGCCGGCAGCGACGCCTGCAGGCGCCGGGCCTCCTCGTAGGCGCGCGGCACGTCGTTCTCGGCCAGCGCCCGCACGCGGGTGGCTTCGGCACGCCAGGCTTCGAGCAGGCTGGTGGCCGGCCAAGCCGGCGTGATCATGCCCACCAGCAGCCATACCAAGCCAAGCCAAGGCAGGAAGCTCCTGGAATGCCCGGCCCTGCACGGCGGTGTCGCGACGCCCATCCAGGGCAGGCCCTAATGAAGCCGCACGGTCACCGCCATGCTGATCTGCCGGTCGTTGAGCCAGGCATGCTGCCGGCGGGTCTGCGTCTCGTAGTACGAGTGCCGCAGGGTCCGCAGCAGGTTGGTGCCCTCGATGGCGAACGTCACCCGTTCGGTCCAGCGCCAGCGCAGCGACGCGTCGAGCCAGCCGTATGCCCCCACGTACGACGGCAGCAGACCGACGCCGACCACGCTGGTGAGGCCGCTGAAATAGCGGTCGCGCCAGTTGTAGGCCACCCGTGCCGACACCTTGCCCTTTTCGTACATGCCGATGAGGTTCAGGCTGTGCCTCGAAAGATTCTGCAGAGGAAGCTCCCCGGTGCCCGCCAGCACGGTCTTGCCGTCGACATAGGTGTAGTTCGCCTGCAGGCCCAGGCCGCTCCATGCGCCCGGCAGGCCATCGTAGAACTGCTGATAGCCCAGCTCCACGCCGGTGACCTTGCCGTGTGAGGTATTCACGGGGCGGCTCACGCGATAAGTCTCGCCATCGTGAACCTCGTCGCGACTGACGGTGGTGGCGAACCCGTCGACCTTCTTCCAGAACACGGTGGCCAGCACCGCCGTGGTGTCGCTGAAGTAGCGCTCGACGGCCAGATCGACGTTGTCGGCCCGCACCGGCTCGAGCGCCGGGTTGCCGGACAAGCCCTGGTTGAGCGTCGGGTCGATCGGGTTGCGCAGCAGCGTGAGCGAAGGCGACAACTGGTCGAAGTTCGGGCGGGTGAGCGTCTTTGCCGCGGCGGCCCGCAACACCAGGCCCGGTTCGAGCGCATAGCGCAGGTTCAGGCTGGGCAGCCAGTCGGTGTAGCGGCTGTCCACCTCCAGCGGCGCGACGCCGCCGGCGCTGGGCACCGACTGGAAGCCCGAGGCGCCTTCGTGCGTGCGGACGACACGCACGCCGGCGCGGCCTTCGAGCGGCACGCGAGGCGCCTTCAGGTCGGTGCTGACGTAGGCGCTGTAGGTGCGCTCGTCGAACCGCCACAGGCCGAGCGCGTTGCTGCCGGCAGGCAGCGGCGCCGTGATGCCGAGCGCCGTGCGCAGCGCCACCGGATCGCGTGCCAGCGCCAGGTTGCCGGCCAGGAAGTCGCGCAGGCTCGGCGAGTCCTCGCCGCGCAGGAAGCCGTAGGGGTTCGGCATCACGAGGTCGGGGCGGCTCGCCGCCGGCAGGCCGCCGGGAATGGCGGTGTCGCCGAACGCGAGGCCCGCCCCGTTGTCGGCCCGGCGGCGTGCCAGCCGCACCCCCGCCGCGACGGACTCGACGAAGCCCGTGCCCACGTCGTGCTCCGCATCGAGCCGCCAGGCGGTGAGGGAGCCTTCGAAGGGCCTCACCCGATAGAGGTTGCTCACGACGGTGAAGTTGGCAGGGTCCAGCAGGTCGGTCCCCGCGACGCTGCTGCCCGGCACGCGCGAGGACACGTCATGGGTGAAGCTCGCGGCCGTGCCGCCCAGCGAGAGCCCGCTGAAGAACAGGTGGTTGAAGCTCCGGGTGTGGCTCAGGTCGCTCCTGACCTGCCATCCGTCGCCCGGCTTCCAGCTGCCGCCCAGGGCGAACTGCCGGGTGCGGTCCACCGTGTCGCGCGCGAAGCTCAGCACGGAAACCGGCGCATTGGTCCAGGTGACGCTGCGCGCATCGCTCGTGCCCGGGAACAGCGTCACGCTGCCGGCCTGGGGGCTGGACGAGGCACTGGCGTTGATCTGATGCGAGTCCTGGATCGTCTTCAGCTGCGCGAAGCTGCCCTCGGCATACCACTCGAGGGCCGGGGTGGGCCGCCACTGCAGCAGCACGTTGGCCGCCGAACGCTCGCGCTCACCGAGGCTGCGGGTCTCCGACGTGGCGCTGGCGGCAGTGAACGGCTGGCCGGACACGGGGTCGGTGCGCAAAACAGGCGTGCCGCTGCTCTTCTGGTCTTCGCGGAAGGCGCGGCGCTGGTGGGTGAGGCTGAGCAGGGCGCCCAGCTCGCCGGCGGACCCCAGGCTCCACCGGTCGCTCGCCAGCAGCGACACCTGCGGCTTCGCCTTGCGCACGAGGTCGCCGTGCACCATGCGCGCCGACAGTGCCACCTCGCGGCCCGCGAAGTCGAACGGCCGCCGCGTCCGCAGGTCGATGGTGCCGCCCAGCCCGCCCTCCAGCTGCTCGGCCGACGAGGTCTTGTGCACGTGCACCGCCGAGATCATCTCGGCCGGGATGTCCGAGAAGTCCAGCGTGCGCCCGGTACCGGCGGTGAACACCTCGCGTCCGTTGAGCAGGGTTTCCATCTGGCTCAAGCCGCGGATCACGACCACGCCGCCCTCGCCGCGGTCGCGCGTGATCTGCACGCCGGCCACCCGCTGCAAGGCGTCGGCCACGCTGTGGTCGGGCAGGCGCACGATGTCGTCGGCCACCACCGCATCGACGATGCCCAGGTTGTCGCGCCGGATCTGCTGCGCGGAAATCATGCTGGCCCGAACGCCGGTCACGGTGACCGGCGGCAGCCTCGCCTCGGGCCCCCCTTCCGCCTGCGCCGGCACGGGCTGGGCCATGGTTTCGGTGAACGCCAGCACCAACACGCCGGCACCGCAAACTGAGCAGGACTTTGGCAACACGATGCGTCTCCTCTCAAGCAAACGGCTCTTGCCGCTCGACTTGAACCCCCTGCTGCACGGGCGGATGCAACCGGCCCGCGGTCACCACTATCTGCCTGCACGGTGCGCCCGGCACTAGGGAGAAGTGCTCCCGCGCTCCGCCCACCGATGCGCCGAACTGACGCGAAATCGATCATCAATTCCTTCGTTTGCTCATAAATGATCAGAGCAATGATGAGCCTACGGACATGGGGCAGGGAGCGGTGGGTGTTGGGGTTGCCGCGGCCCGGTTGTTGAACGCGGAACGCGAATCGGCGCGCGTTTCTCGCCGGCAGCTAGGAGACGAGGTGAAGACGTTCAACAACCTGCGCATCGGCATGCGCCTGGGCATCTGCTTCGCGCTGTGCGTGGCCGTGATGCTGGCGCTGCTGGTGCTGGCGAAGCTGGGGCTGGACCATGTCAACGACGACGTGGCGCTCATCAACGAGGACCGCTACCCGAAGGTGCGCTGGGCCACCGACATCAAGGACGCGGTCAACCAGATCGCACGATCGGCCGCTGCGCTCGTGATCGTCGAGACGGATGCCGAGCGCACGGCCGAGCAGAAGATCATTGCCGAGTCGCGCGACACCATCCGCCAGACGCTGGAGAAGCTGGACAGGCAGATCAGCACCGAGCAGGGCCGCGAGCAGTTCTCCAAGCTGATGGACGCGCGGGCCGTCTACGTGCGCGAGCTCGACACCATGCTGCAGGTCGCCGGCGCCGGTGACGCCGGGCGCATGCGCACGCAGCTCGTCACCAAGGTACGACCGGCGCAGCAGCACTACCTGCAGGTGCTCGCCTCGTTTTCCGACTGGCAGGAGGACCTCATGCGCAAGGCCGGCGAGGACGCCGCCGCCACGGTGCAGCGCAGCGAGATGATGATGTTCGCTGCCGCGCTGGCGGGCTCGCTGCTGGCGGCCGCGGCCGCCTGGTTCGTGACGCGATCGATCACCCGGCCGATCAACGAGGCGGTGCAGGTGGCGCGCACCGTGGCCTCCGGCGATCTCAGCTCGCACATCGAGAGTGACCGGCGCGACGAGGCCGGCCAGCTGCTGCAGGCGCTCGCCACCATGAACACGAGCCTGCTGGACGTGGTGGCGCGGGTGCGCAACGGCAGCGACAGCATCGCCACCGGTGCCGGGCAGATCGCCGCTGGCAACGCCGACCTGTCGCAGCGCACCGAAGAGCAGGCCAGCAACCTGCAGCAGACCGCTGCCTCGATGGAGCAGATGACGAGCACCGTGCGCAACAACGCCGACACCGCGCAGCAGGCCAACCAGCTCGCCGCCGATGCCGCCGGCGCTGCCGGCCACGGCGGCAAGGTGGTCGATCAGGTGGTGGTCACGATGGAGGAGATCTCGCAGGCGTCGCGCAAGATCGCCGACATCATCGGCGTGATCGACGGCATCGCCTTCCAGACCAACATCCTCGCGCTCAATGCCGCGGTCGAAGCCGCCCGCGCCGGTGAACAGGGGCGCGGCTTCGCGGTGGTGGCCGGCGAGGTGCGGGCGCTGGCGCAGCGCTCGGCCAACGCAGCACGCGAGGTCAAGTCGCTCATCGGCCACAGCGCCGAGAAGGTGGAGAACGGCACGCGGCTGGTCAACGAGGCCGGCCGTTCGATGCAGGACATCGTGACCCAGGTGCAGCGGGTGAGCCAGCTCATCAACGACATCTCGAACGCCACCGTCGAGCAGAGCAGCGGCATCACGCAGGTGGGCCAGGCGATGGCGCAACTCGACCAGGTGACCCAGCAGAACGCCGCGCTGGTGGAAGAAAGCGCGGCGGCGGCCGAAAGCCTCAACCAGCAGGCAGCCCGGCTGGTCGAGGCGGTCAACGCGTTCAAGCTGCACGCGTCGCCGGGCGCGCCCGCTAGTGCCGCGGCGCTCGCGGGCGCCGCGGCCTGAGGCCGGGGCTTACTGGCTGACCTGCACGGTGCGGCCGTTGAGCGGCTGCACCGGGCGGGCGTTCATCGCATAGCGGCTGCCGAACTTCGCGAGCTGCGCGGCCGAGATGTTCGACGGCTGCTTCAGCACGAACCAGGTCACGCCTTCGCTGCAGGGCGGCGTGGTCAACGAGCCGGCAAAGGTGTAGTAGGCGCGGTCCTTCGGCAGCAGCGCGTTGATGTCGATCTCGGTGTCGGCCACCGTCACTTCCTCGCCCGCCTTGCGCGGCAGGTTGTCGAACACCTTGGCCAGCGTGGGCTGCTTCGCACCCTGCTTCAGCAGCACGCCCACCACGGCCAGCGTGCCGTCGCCGGCGCGGTGCACGAGGTGCGCGACCATCGGGTAGGCCTTGCCGTTCAGGTGCTCTTCGCTGGGCTTGTGGAAATGGAACTGCACCAGCTCGTAGCGCTTGCCGCCCACCGTGATGCCGCTGCCGGGCGCGTAGTTGACCTGGATCGTGTGGCCGTTGTCGACGATCTTCAGCGGCGAGGCGTGGTAGTCGAACTCGATGGCGGGCAGCTCGGCCTTCACCGCGTCCTTGTCGCGGATGTCGATCGGCGACTGGTTCTTGCCGAGGCGGCAGGCCTCGAATTTCTCGTCGAGCTCGCCCCAGTGGCCGGGACCGCTTCCGCCCTTGTAGGTCCAGTGCGCGGCATGGTCGGCCGCGAAGGCCGCGGCGCCCCAGGACGACGCGATGGCGGCGACGGCAACGACGAGAGTGGATCGGAATAGCTTCACAAGATGCCCTTTGCTGTTGAGTGAAGTGGGTTGGGGTGGAGGATGGGCGGTCAGCCCTGGGAAAGTTCGATCGGCACGAAGATCTGCTGGCCGTTGCGAACCACCAGCAGCGCCACGTGCCGCGGGTGGGCCTTGAGCACGTCGCGGATCTGCTCGACGCTGCGCACGGGCTTGCCGTTGAGTCCGACGACCACGTCGCCCGGCTCGATGCCGGCGAGTTCGGCACTGCCGGACACCTGCTCGACGAGCAGGCCGTGGTCGAGCCCGGCCGCACGCATCTCGTCGCGCTGCAGCGGACGCACCGCGATGCCCAGCGAAGCGTCGCCGTCGCCCGCGGCCGCCTGCGACTTGTCGGGCTGCATGCGGCCCAGGGTGACCGTCACGTCGCGGCTGGACTTGTCGCGCCACACCGACAGCGTGACGCGATCGCCCGGCTTCGCCAGCCCCATGCGGCCCGACAGGTCGCCGGCGCCGTGCACCGTCTCGCCGTCGATCGCCGTGATCACGTCGCCGGGCCGGATCTGCGCGCGCTCGGCGCTGCCGCCGGGCGACACCGAGGACACCAGCGCGCCGTCGGGGGACTTGAGGCCGAACGACTCGGCCAGCGGCGCCGACAGGTCCTGCAGCGCCACGCCCAGCCGCGCATGGTCCACGCGTCCCTTGGCGACGATCTGGTCCTTCACGTGCAGCGCCACGTCCACCGGAATGGCGAAGGCCAGGCCCTGGAAGCCGCCGCTTTGCGAGTAGATCTGCGCGTTGATGCCGACCACGTTGCCCGCCGCGTCGAACAGCGGCCCGCCGGAGTTGCCCGGGTTCACCGCCGCGTCGGTCTGGATGAAGGGCACGTACGAATCGCCCGGCAGCGAACGGCCCTTGGCGCTCACGATGCCCTGGGTGGCGGTCTGCTCGAAGCCGTAGGGCGCGCCGATCGCGAGCACCCAGTCGCCCACCTGCACCGCCTTCGGGTCGCCCAGGTGCACGGTGGGCAGGTTCTTCGCGTCCACCTTCAGCACCGCGATGTCGGTGGCGGGGTCGCTGCCCAGCACCTTGGCGCTGAACTCGCGCCGGTCGGCCAGTTTCACCGTCACCTGCTTGGCGTCGCGCACGACGTGCGCATTGGTGAGCACCAGGCCGTCGGCGCTGACGATGAAGCCCGACCCCTGGCCGCGGAACGGCACGGCGCCGCGCGGCGGCATGCGCAGCCCCGGCACGCCGCGGAAGAAGCGGAAGAACGGGTCTTCGTCGAGCGAAGGCTCGTCGTCGCGATCACCGGCATCGCGCAGGCCCGACACCGTGACGCCGACCACCGCGGGGCCGTAGGCCTGCACGATGGCGCGGTAGTTCGGCACGCTGCCCGGCGCGACGGGCGCCGCCGGCGGCTGCTGGGCCTGCTTCCCGGCAGGTGCCGCGGCAGCGGGCTTGCTGCCCTGCAGCCATGAAGGCAGCGACAACGCGTCGGCCGAAGCCGCGGCCACCGTGGCCCCGGCCAGCACGCCGGCACAGGCGCTGGCAATGAGTGTGGTTTTCATCGGCTCTCCTTTCGCAGACGCATGGCCGCGAAGCGACCATGCGAAGCACTGTAGGAAGCCGAGGTGATCGCTCGGTGAGGCGAAGGTTAGGCCAAGGTTAGGACCGGTCGTCGCCCAGCGGCAGCGTGACCTGTGCCCGCAGCCCGCCCGCGGGGGCGTCCTGCAGGGTCACCGTGCCGCCATGCTGCCGCGCGATCGCCCGCACGATGGCCAGGCCCAGGCCGCTGCCGCTGCCCTGCCCCGGTTCGCGCCGGTGAAAGCGGTCGAACATGCGCTCGCGCTCGGCCGGCGGGATGCCGGGACCGTTGTCGTCGACGAGCGCCACCGCCTGCGCGTCCTGCACCTTCAGCGTGAGTCGCACCTGCGGGGACGTCCCGGCATACAGCAGCGCGTTGTCCAGCAGGTTGCGCAGCAGGCTGCGCAGCGCCTGCGGATCGCCCGCGAGCGGCAGCGCGGCCGGCGCATCGAGCATCACCGCGGCGCCTCGTTCGCCGGCCAGGGCCGCCGCGTCGGCCACCGCTTCGCGGGCGATCGCCGCAAGGTCGACAGGCTGCCGGGCCGCCCCGGCGCCGGGTTCGGCTCGCGCCAGCGCGAGCAGTTGCTCCACCAGGTGCGCCGCGCGATCCACACCGGCCCGCAGTCGGCGCTCGGCATCCTGCCGCTCGGCTTCGTCGTTCGCGTCGCGCAGCAGCCCGATCTGCAGCTTCAGCGCGGTGAGCGGCGAGCGCAGTTCGTGGGCGGCATCAGCCACGAAGGCTCGCTGCACGCCGAAGGCCTCGTCCAGCCGCGACAGCAGCAGGTTGAAGGAGTCGACCAGCGGCTGCAGCTCCGAGGGCAGGCCCTGGGCCGACAGCGGCTGCAGGGCGTCGGGCTGGCGCTCGCGCACCGCCTGCACCACACGCGACAGCGGCTTCAGCGACGCGCCCACCAGCCACCACATCGCCAGCGCCACCAGCGGCGCGGCCACCACGATGGGCAGCACGCTGCGCCACGCGGCCGAGGTGGCGAGGGTGCGGCGCACGGCGACCGGCTGGCCCACCTGCACCACGCTGCGCGGCGTGACGGCGCTGAACACACGCCAGGCTTCACCGCCGACCTGCGTGGTGCTGAGCCCCACCACCGCACGCGGCGGCAGCAGCGGCGCCGGCTCGGAGCTGTAGATCTCCACGCCGTCGAGCGACCAGATCTGCACCACGTAGTGCAGCTCCGGGTCGCGCAGCGCCACGCGTTCCTCCTCGGGGATGTCGCCCTGGTCGCGCAGCGACAGCGCCATCTGCTGCAGGTGGTAGTCGAACAGCGTGTCGGTCTCGGCCCGCACACTGGCATAGGTGGCCCCCGCCACGCCCAGCGCGGCCACACAGGCCAGCGCCAGCAGGAAAACGAACACCCGCAGGCGCAGGGAACCGACGATGTTCATCGGTTCATGCCTTCGCCGGGCCGACGTAGTAGCCGACGCCGCGCACCGTGTGGATCAGCTCGTCGCCGAGCTTGCGGCGCAGCTGGTGGATGTAGACGCTGATCGCATTGCTCTCGACCTCCTCGCCCCAGCCGTAGAGCCGGTCTTCGAGCTGCGCGCGCGACAGGATGGCGCCGGGCCGCTCCATCAGCGCCTGCAGCAGCGCCAGCTCGCGTGCCGACAGCACCACCGGCCGCCCCGCTACGCTCACCTCGCGCGTGCCCGGGTCGAGCCGCAGCTCGCCCACCTGCAGCAGCGGCTGGGCCCGGCCGGTGGCGCGGCGACCCACGGCGCGCAGCCGCGCCAGCAGCTCGTCGAGCTCGAAGGGCTTGATCAGGTAGTCGTCGGCCCCGGCGTCGAGGCCGGCCACCTTGTCGGCCAGCGTGTCGCGCGCCGTCAGCACGAGCACGGGCGTGGTGTCGCCGCGTGCACGCAGCGAACGCAGCACCTCGATCCCGCTGCGCTGCGGCAGGCCCAGGTCGAGCAGCACCGCGTCGAATCGCTCGCTGCGCAGCACCGCCTCGGCCGCCTGCCCGTCGCGCACCCAGTCGAGCGCGAAGCCATGGCGGCGCAGCGCCAGCCGCAGGCTGTCGCCGATCATCTCGTCGTCTTCGATCAGGAGCAGGCGCAACGCCGACCTCGCACGGGAATGTCCGGCCCGCAGTGTGCCGCAGCCTCGGGGCGTCCGGTGCGCAGGTTTGCGCACCGCCTTGGGGGCCTACGCCGACTGGACCACCGGCTGCGCATTCACCATCCGTGCCCGGCCCTCGGCCTTGGCTTCGTACAGCGCGGCATCGGCGCGGCGCAAGAGCGCCTCGATCGAGTTGTCGTCGTCGGTGCGCACCGCCACGCCGGCGCTGAAGTCGAAGGCCACCGCCGGGTCGCCCTCGCGCAGCCGCTGCTTCAGCCCCGACCGCACCCGTTCGTCGAAACACGAGGCCGCCTGTGCGTCCGCATGCCACAGCACGGCGCAGAACTCCTCGCCGCCGTAGCGGCAGACGAGGTCGCCGCGCCTCGCGCTGGCGCGCAGCACCTGGGCGAGCGTGCGCAACGCATGGTCGCCGACGGCATGGCCATGCCGGTCGTTGATCTGCTTGAAGTGGTCGATGTCGATCATCACCACGGCCAGCCTCTCGCCATAGCGCCTGGCGTTGGCGAGCAGGTCGGCTGCGCGCCCCGCGAAAACGCGCCGGTTCAGCAGGCCGGTGAGGCTGTCGGTCTCGGCCTGGCGCCGCAGCTCACGCTCGGCCTCCTCGCGCCAGGCCACGAGGAAGGCCATGGTCCACAACATGAGCGCCAGGTGGTTGAACACGGCCGCCGCGATGTTCACCGGGTGCGGCGCCCGGTAGTAGGGGTAGGACTCGGTGAAGAACGCGCCCAGCACGCCGCGCCAAACGGTCACCACCACCATCGTGGCCAGGCACACGAACACCAGCGTGCGCCAGCGCCGGCTGGCGTGCGGCGCCGGCCAGGCCACCGCCAGGCACACGAAGCACATCTGCAGCGCAAGGCCGAAGTTCGACCAGCCGACGCGGAAGGCATAGCTCTCGAAGCCCAGTCCGTAGCCCACCGGGGTGAGCGCCGCGGCCAGCCACAGCAGCAGCCGCCCCGGCCGCGGCCCCAGCCATTGGTGCAGGGCATGCCACATCGATACGAAGCTGGCGCTGAGCAGGGCCATCGACAGGGTGGACAGCCACCGGTCGTTGATGCGCGGCGCCACCAGGAAGGCCAGCCAGCCCAGCCCCTGGGCCACCACCGAGCCGAGGACGAAACGCGCCGCGGCGCTCACCTGCCAGCCCATGATGGCGGGCAGCGCGAGCGCGATGACGAAGACGTTGGTCATCATCAGGACCAACAGGGTCTGGATGTCGAGGGCCATGCCGCCATTCTCGGGCCGGCTCGGGCCTTCATTTCACCGGCAGGCCGAACTCCGTGGCGAGGGCGCGATATTCGCCGAGGCTGCGTTCGACGAAGGCCTGCAGTCCGGCTCGCGTCCAGCGGCCAAGGTCACTCCTCAAGCCGGCATGAACTCACTAGCCTGCTGCAGCAACGGCCATCAGGGGAGCGCCATGACCATGCGGAAGATCCACGACTCGAAGGGCAAGCCGCTTGTCGGCGTCGAGCGAGCGAGATGGGCGAGCACGGTTCGCAAGCAGCAGGCCTACGCAGACGAGTCCATCGCCGCAGAAAAGCGAGGCAGCGACGCCCACGCCGTGGACGCTGCGTTCGTTCGCAGCTGGAGCGCTCGTGTCGCAGCCAAGCAGCACAAGGCGATCGGGCAGAAGGCGGTGGATCTGCAGCCCCTGGGCAACTCGGTCGCCGAGGCGGTCCGACGAGGGGCACTCCCGGCGGGTGGAGCTGCCCTGGTCCTGTGCTGCGACTTTGCCAACAGCCGCACGCAGGGCGGACACGCGCTGGGCTTCATCGACCCGAAACTGTTCGATCCGAACGGCGGCGTCCACCAGTCGGATGGGGGATCGCCGCAGGCCAGGCTGGCCGATGTCGATCAGTACATCCGGGACACCTACGGCCCGCCCGTCGGTGTGACGTGCTACACGCTCACTCTCAACGTCAACGACTGAGAGCCGCCCCGCTCACGCAGCCGCAGCGGCCTCAGGCTCGATGCCAGGCCCCATCGAACTGCGGCACGTAGGTCTTCGTGAGGTACCCGATCATTCCCCAGTTCTTGTCGCTGACCGTCCCTTGCTCCTCGCCGTAGAGCTTGAAGCGCACCGCCGTGACCTTGTCCCGCGCAGCGTTGTAGTGCAGGTGTACCTGCATGAGGTTGCGCTGGTAGTCATAGATGTACGTCCCGCTCGACACCTCCGGAAACCAGCGATGCTGCGTGGGCACGTACTGCTCGTACCGTTGACTGAACTGAAACGACCAGTCGGCGTCGAGGCCGCGATCGTAGGGCTCGTCGAACGGAAATCTGCTGTTGAATGTGGTGACGAACCCCCGGAGCTGGCCACGCAGGGTGATGAACTCATCCTTGTACGGCGCGATCCGCCTTTGATAGGCCGCGTCATCCTCGTTCTCTTCCTGGTATGCGCTGTATGCGTCGTCGTAGCGACGCAGCTTCAGGTCATAGTTCCGGCTGGAGTCGTGCAGCAGCAGCTGCAACCGGCGTACCTTCTTCACTGTCTTTCCGTAGGCCTTGCTGCCGACCTCGCGCCTGGACAACTCGTCGATCGACTCAAAGTACTTGTCCGAGAGCTCCTGGTGTCCCTGGACAAACGCAGGATCGACGAACAAGGTCTTGTCGGGTTCGGTCAGCTTTCCAGGCGGTGCGTCCTCCATCTTTCCGAGTCGGATGGCCCAGGCATCGACGCCGGCCTGCAACGCGGCACGCAGCAGCACGTGGTTGTCCAGCGCCGGCCTCAGCGTGTTGTCGAGGTAGTGCTGCATGTGCTCCTTGGTCTTGCAGTTGCGGTGGGTCACTTCCGGCAAAGCAGGCATGGGAGCTCCAGGGCTAAGGCGACCGATGAAGCATATGCAGGCGACTTCCGCATTCAACATGCCCAAAGACATGTCGGCCTTGCGGCCCCTCCACCGTCAGCGCACCGGCAGCCCGAACTCCACGGCCAGCGCACGATACTCGGCGACGCTGCGCTCCACGAAGGCCTGCAGCTCGGTGCCGGCCATCGCGCCGGGGAACAGACCCACCGCGGCGCGACGCGCCGCGAAGCCGGGGGCGGCGACGGCCTTGCCGAAGGCCTCGACCCATTCGCGGTACTCGGCATCGGCGACCCTGGGGCCGACGTAGAAGCCGCGCACGGTCGGCCAGCGGATGTCGTAGCCCTGCTCGCGCGCCGTCGGCACCGCGGCAAGAAGCCCGGGGAGACGCCGCCCGGCCAGCACGGCCAGCACCTTGATCGGCGCCCCCGCGGCAATCTGCAGCACCACCTCGGCGGCGTCGCCGGCCAGCACATGCACATGGCGGCCTTCGAGCGCTGCCATCGCATCGCCGCCGCCTTCGAAGGCCACGAAGCGCATCAGCCTGTGCCCCACCCCGGCCGCGCGGGCCAGCAGGGCGGCTTTCATCCAGTCCTGGCTGCCGATGGTGCCGCCGGCACCGAACACGATGCGGGTGGGATCGGCCTTCAGCGCGGCCAGCAGTTGCGGCAGCGTCTTGAACGGCGAATCGGCGCGCACCGCGATCACGCCGTAGTCGACGCCCAATGTGGCGACCCAGCGCACGTCGGCATGACCGTAGGGGCCGAAGCGGCCCTGCGCCAGGTTGAGAAGCGAGCCGCTGGAAAACGCGACCAGCGCGCTGCCATCGGCCGGCCGCTGCTTCATCACCGAGTTGTAGGCCACGGCGCCGATGCCGCCCGGCAGGTAGCTGATGCGCAACGGCTGCCTGAGCAGCTGCACATCGGCAAGCGCTGCCTGCGCGAGCTTGCAGGTCGCATCGAACCCCCCACCTGGCTTGGCCGGGACGATGCACTCGGCCCGATCGAGCGGACCGGCCGCGACATGCCGCACGCCCAGCGCCGGGCACGCGCACGCGGCAAGCAGGCCCAGCACCGTTCTTCTCATGCGGGCCGCCCCTGCCGCGGCCACCACAGCGCGGCACGCAGGCCGCCTGCCTCGCGCGGCTCCAGCCGCAGCCGCCCGCCGTGCCGCTCGATCACCGACTGCGCGATGGCGAGCCCGAGCCCCGAGCCGCTGCTGCCGCGGCCCTTGGCAAACCGCTCGCCGAGCCGGCCCAGCAGTTCTGGCGGCAGGCCCGGGCCGCCGTCCTGCACCACCAGGCTGCAGCCCAGCTCGTCGGCCGCCGCCTGCAGCGTGACTTCGCCGCCCGCGCGCGCATGGGTGACGGCGTTGTGCACGAGGTTGGCCAGCGCCTCCCGCAAGAGCCCCGGATCGCCCTCGACCAGGCAAGGATCCGCCGGCACCTCGATGCCGAAGTCCAGGCCCTTGTCGCGCGCGGGCGGCAGGAACTGCACCGCCAGCTCGCGCACCAGAGCGCCCGCGTCGAAGCGCTGCCACTGCAGCGGCGCGGCATCGCTGCGCGCCAGCGCGAGCAGCTGGTTGGTGCTGCGGGTCACATGGTCGAGCTGCGCGGACAAGGCCTCGAGCGTGGCCTGCCGCGCGGCCGCATCCGGCTCGCGCAGCGCGTAGTCGAGCTGCGTGCGCAGCGTGGCCAGCGGGGTGCGCAGCTGGTGCGAGGCGTCGTCGATGAAGCTGCGGCGCTGCTCCACCAGCGCCTGCGTGCGGGCGAGCTGCTGGTTCACCGCATCGACCAGCGGCTCGACGTCGGCCGGCAGGCGGCCGGCCTCCAGCGGGCGCAGGTCGTTGGCGGCGCGCGCCCTCACCTGCGCCGCCAGGCGCACCAGCGGCCGCAGCGCCAGGGCCAGCAGCGCCGCCAGCGCGATGCTCATGAGCGCCAGCATCAGCAGGTCGCGCACCGCCGTACGCCGCACGAAGCCGCTGGTGAAGTGGCGGCGCGATTCGATGCTTTCCGCCACCTGGATGACGATCTGCTGCGCACCACCCGGCCCGAGCGGTCGGTCGAGCGCGCGCATGTAGGCCCCCAGCCGCACGGCTTCGCCGAAGTAGAGGGCGTCGTAGAACTGCGGCACGCCCACGGCCAGCGGCTGCGGCGGCTGGGGCAGGTCGGGACTGCCGATCTCGACCAGCCCGTCGGTGGTGGCGACGCGGAAGTACACCGAGCCGGTGGCGGTGAGCTGGAAGAACTCGAACAGCCGGTAGGGCAGCTCCACCGCGAGGCCGCCCGATGCGGTGGAGACGTTGAGGTCGAGGGCCTTGATGGCGCCCAGCAGCGAGCGGTCGTAGGCGGCATTGGCCGCCTGCACGGCGTCGTCACGCGTGAGCCACAGCTCGGCGGCGGTGATGGCCAGCATGGCCGGCAGCAGCAGCGCCAGCAGCTGCGCCCTAAGTCCCAGGCTGCTGAACGGCTTCAAGGGCGTACCCGAGCCCGCGGTAGGTCTGGATGTGCACGCCGGTGTTCTCGAGCCGCTTGCGCAGCCGGTGCACCAGCACGTCGACGGCGGCGGGCAGCACGTCCTCGTCGTCGGAGAACACGCGGTCGATGAGCTGCTGCTTCGACAGCGGCTCGCCGCTGCGCTGGAGCAGCGCCTTCAGAACCGCCAGCTCGCGCGGCGAAAGCGCGAGCGGCTCTCCCTCGCAGCACACCTGGCGCGTCACCGCATCGAACACCAGCGGCCCGCAGGCGAAGCGCGGGTGTTCGATGCCCCGCGCCCGCCGCACCAGCGCGGTAAGGCGGGCCTCCAGTTCGGCCAGCGCGAACGGCTTGGCCAGGAAGTCGTCGGCGCCTTCGTTGAGCGTGCTCACGCGCTCGGCCAGCGAATCGCGCGCGGTCAGCACCAGCACCGGCAGGCGCCGGTCCTGCGCGCGCAGCTTCTGCAGCAGCTGGTGCCCCCCCTGCCCCGGCAGCCCCAGGTCGAGCACCAGCGCGTCGTAGTCGTGGCTGGCCAGCGCGCGCTCGGCCAGGCGCCCGTCGTCGACCCAGTCGACGCGCAGACCCGACTGTTCGAGTGCCTTGGTGAGCCACTCGCCCAGTGCGTGTTCGTCTTCGGCAAGGAGGATGCGCATGGCCGGCAGGATGCAGGCACGCACCGCCATTGGCCATCGGGGAAAGCATCAGCGAGACGCTGCGCTTTCTGAAAGGCATTCGAAAGGTGCTCTGGCGCAGCATGGCCGCGGTTCGACCACACCCACGAGGAGACAGCCATGTTCGAGATGCCTTCCCTGACCCGGCGCCACCTGCTGGCCCTGAGCGCCGGCGCGGCCCTGCCCACCCGGGCGCAGGCCGCCTGGCCGTCCAAGGCGGTGCGCTTCGTCGTGCCGTTCGCGCCGGGCGGCAGCTCGGAGATCGTGGCCCGCGCCACCGCGGCCGAGCTCACCAGGCTGCTCGGCCAGAGCGTGTACGTGGACAACAAGCCCGGCGCCGCAGGCAACGTGGCCATGGGCGAGGTGGCGCGCGCCGACGACCACCACACGGTGATCCTCGGCCACATCGGCACGCTGGCGGTGAACCCGTACATCTTCGACAAGCTGCCCTACGACGCCAACAAGGACTTCAAGCCGGTGTCGCTGCTGGCCAAGGTGCCCAGCCTCTATCTCGTGCACCCGGACCTGCCGGTGAAGAACCTGAAGGAGTTCGTCGCACTGGCGAAGTCGAAGCCCGGCAAGCTCAACTACGGCTCGGCGGGCAACGGCAGCGCCGGCCACCTGGCCTTCGAATACCTCAAGATGGCCTCCAACGTGTTCATCACGCACGTGCCCTACCGCGGCACCGGCCCGCAGCTCACCGACCTGCTCGCCGGCCGGCTCGACGCCGCCTCGGTGGGCGCGCCGGCGGTGCTGCAGTTCATCAAGACCGGCAAGCTGCGCTGCATCGCCACCGGCACGCCGCAGCGCATTGCGCAGCTGCCCGACGTACCCACCGTGGCCGAGCAGGGTTTCCCGGGGTTCGAGATGACGCAGTGGTACGGGCTGCTCGCGCCCGCGTCGCTGCCGCAGGCAGCGGTGGACAAGCTGGCGGCCACTGCCGCCCGGGCGGTGAAGGAGCCGACCGCGCTGGAGCGGCTGTCCGCCGATGCCGCGCTGGCCGTGGGCAGCACCCAGGCCGAGTTCGCCGCCTTCATTGCCCAGGAGCAGAAGCGCTGGAAGCCGGTGATCGAGCGCGCGAAGATCAAGCCGGATTGATGGGCTCCCCCCCGTAGCGGCTTCGCCGCTCCCCCTCAAGGGGGCGACGCTGGTGGACCGGCGAAGCCGGATCCACGGCGTCTGCTTGGGGCGCGCTGCTGGACGCGCGCTTTTCTCCCACGACCTCGAACCCGCACCTCGTGCGCTCGGCTAGCAGTCGCAACGCACTCACGCAAGTGCGCAAGTGCACCTCCCCCCTAGAACGTTGGAGAACGCGTCTCTCGGACGCCTCCGTCCGGAGCACTCCCGTTGACGCGTGCAAGGCGCCGTGGTCCATTGGCGTCCGGCTTTGGATGTGTCCGCCGGATCACCAACCCGTGGGCGCTCCTTGAGTCCCGGCCCGCACTCCCTACCGGGTGCTGCCTTCAACCTCAATACTCCTAAGGAGGTTCACGTGAAAAGACTGTTCTCACCGTTGGCGGTGGGTGCGGCGGCGTGCTTGCTGGTCGCCTGCGGCGGCGGCAACAACGACGATTCACCATCCGACCCATCCGGCGCGGCGACGAAGGCCACGCAGGGGGCTGGCGCATCGACGCAAGCCCTGGGCACGCACCGGGTGCCCGCGCCCGAAGGCGACGTGTTGCCGACCCGCCTGGACTCGCGCCTGCGCAGCGCGCGCGGTCCGGTGGATGTGTGGGTATCGCTCGACCAGAACTCCGTGGCCGGCGAGCGCGCCGCGCTGGCTGAAGCCGCGGGCCTGGCCGGCATGGAGGGCACGGCCATGAAGGCGGCCCCCTCGCTGGCGAAGGGCGTGGCCGACCATCGCAAGCGGATCGCCGACGCGCAGTCGGCACTGGCCGGCCGCATCGGCTCGCTGGGCGGCAAGGAACTCGCGCGCGTGCAGACGGCGCACAACGCCATTGCGGTGCGCATCGACGCGGCGCAGCTCTCGCAGCTGGCGGCGCTTTCGGGCGTGGCCAAGGTGCGGCCGGTGCTGCACTACCAGATGACGCTGTCCGAGACAGTCCCCTACGTCGGCGCTGCCGCCGTGCAGGCCGGCGGCGTGGACGGCAGCGGCGTTCGTGTCGCGGTGATCGACTCCGGCGTGGACTACACGCACAGCAACCTGGGCGGTGCAGGTACCGCCGCGGCCTATGAGGCCGCCTGGGGCACGAGCCATGCGGACCCGCGCAACACCACGACCGATGGCCTGTTCCCCACGGCCAAGGTGGTGGGCGGCTACGACTTCGTCGGCGAGACCTGGGGCGTCGTCAACGGTGCCGCCGTGGGCACCCGCACCGAAGACCCGGATCCGATCGACTTCGGCGGCCACGGCACGCACGTGGCCGACATCATTGCCGGCAGGAGCACCGACGGCGCGCACAAGGGCATGGCGCCGGGCGCGACCCTCCTGGCGGTGAAGGCCTGCAGCGCCGTCAGCTCGTCGTGCAACGGCATCGCGCTGCTCAAGGCGATGGACTTCGCGCTCGACCCCGACGGCGACGGCGACACCGGCGACGCGGTGGACGTGATCAACCTGTCGCTCGGCTCGGACTACGGCCAGTTCCAGGACGACCTGACCGACGCGGCCGCCGGCGCCGTGCAACTCGGCGTGGTGGTGGTGGCCTCGGCCGGCAACGGCTCGAACAAGCCCTACGTGGTGGGCTCGCCGTCCATCGCGCCCGGGGTCATCAGCGTCGCGCAGACCACCGTGCCCAGCGAAAAGGCGCAGCCGCTGGTGGTCAACGCACCGGCCGCCATTGCGGGCGTGTATGCCAACACCGCGACGGTGGACTGGGCGCCGGTCGGCTCGGGCGTCACCGGCGACGTGGCCTTCATCGGCCGCGGCTGCCCGGCTGACGCCGTGGCTCCTGGCAGCCCGGCCGACCCGCTGCTGGCCAACCCGGCCGGCAAGATCGCGCTGATCGACCGCGGCGCCTGCTCGGTGAGCCTGAAGGTGGACTACGCCGTCAAGGCGGGCGCCACCGGCGTGCTCATCGGCCTGGTCGCCCCGGGCGACGCGGTGTCGTTCTCGTTCGGCGGCGGCACGTCGTTTGCGCCCACGCTGGTGATCCAGCAGGTGCTCGCGAGCCGCATCAAGGCCCAGCTCGGTGGCGGGCAGACCGTCAACGTGTCGATCACGCCGTCGGCCAGCATCGCGCTGGCGGGCAGCATGGCCAGCACGTCGTCGCGCGGTCCGTCGGTCAGCTACCAGACCATCAAGCCCGAGATCGGCGCCCCCGGCGCCTCGATCTCGGCCGAGGTGGGCACGGGCACGGGCCAGACGCCGTTCGGCGGCACCTCCGGTGCGGCGCCCATGGTGTCGGGTGCGGTGGCGCTGCTGCTGCAGGCCCACCCCAACCGCTCGCCGCTGAAGATCAAGGCGATGCTGATGAACAGCGCCGAGACCAAGGTCTACACCAGCCAGGCGTTGGCGCCCGGCGAACTCGCACCCGTCACGCGCACCGGCGCGGGCGAGTTGCGGGTGGACCGCGCCATCGCGCTGGGCTCGGTCGCCTACCACCGCGCCACCCGGTCGTCGGCCCTGTCCTTCGGGGCGGTGGAGGCTTCCAGGCCGATGGTGCTGGAGCGCACGCTCACGGTCGAGAACTTCGGCAGGGCCGACAAGCTCTTCAGCGTGGCGGCGACCTTCCGCGACGCGGCCGACCAGGCCAGCGGCGCGGTGAAGGTGCTGGTCAAGCCGAGGCTGCGTGTCGACGGGCGCGGTCGCGAGGAGCTCGAGGTCAGGCTGCTCATCGACCCGACCAAGCTGCCGGCGTGGACGCTCAACGGCGGCCAGCAGGGCGGCAACGGCGCGGCGCTGAACGGACCCGAGTACGACGGCCACATCACGCTCACCGCGGGCAGCGAAAAGCTGTCGATTCCCTGGCATGTGCTGCCGCGCAAGGCCGCCGACACCGAGGCCTCGCTCGCCGGCCACGGCCGCGCGGGCACTTACGTGAAGCTGCGCAACCGCGGCGCCGAAACCGGCGACTACGACGTGTTCTCGCTCACCGGCATCAACCCGCGGGCGCCGCGCGGCGAGCTGCCGGGCTCGGGCGACAACTTCGCGTTCGTGGACCTGCGGGCCGTGGGCGTGCGCTACCTGCCGGCCTCGGTGTTCGGTGCGGACTACCTCGAGTTCGCGATCAACACGCACGGCCGGCGCGCACACCCGAACTACCCGGCCGAGTTCGACGTGCTGATCGACACCACCGGCGACGGCGTGCCCGACTTCGTGGTGTTCAACGCCGAGAACGGCGGCTTCAGCGCGAGCGGCCAGAACGTGGTGTACCTGGGCGACCTGGCCACCGGCACGGCCACCGGCGTGTTCTACACCGATGCGGACCTGAACTCCGGCAACGTGATCTTCACGGTGCCGATGAACAGTTCCGCCGGGCCGGTGAACCTGGGCGTGGCGCCGGGCACGACCATCAACTTCAGCGTGCAGGCACTCGACAACTATTTCACCGGTGCCATGACCGACGAGATCACCGGCATGCGCTTCACGCCGGGCCAGGCGCGCTTCGGCGTGGTGGGCGACCCCTTCGGCACCGTGCCGTCATGGAGCGCGACGCAGCTGGGGCTCACCACCGCCACCCTGCCCGACACGCAAAGCAGCGAGCGCGGCCTGCTGATGATGTTCCGCCGCAATGCGGGCAGCGAGGCGGAGATCGTGCGGATCCGCTGAGCCTCCCACGCTTGCAGCTTCGGCTGCAAAAACAAAAAGGGCCGCTTGCGCGGCCCTTTTTTTCATGGGTGGGAGGCTTCAGCCTTCCTGCGCCCCGGCATCGCGGCGCGGGCCGCCGAACTTGCGACCGCCGTCAGGCCGGCCGCCGGCTCGCGCCGGACCGCCGCGGTGGTGGTTCGGCCGGCCGCCGTCGCGACCCGGGCGCTGGCCCGGGCGGGCATTGAACTTCGGGTCGCGCGGCTTCGGCGGCGTGGGCTCCAGGCCGGCGATCGTGCTGGCGGCGATGGGCTGCCGGGTGAACTGCTCGATGGCGCGGATCTTGTGGCGCTCGCGGTGCTCGGCCAGGGTGATGGCGGTGCCGCTGCGGCCGGCGCGGCCGGTGCGGCCGATGCGGTGCACGTAGTCCTCGGCCTTCATCGGCAGGCCGAAGTTGATGACGTGGCTGATGCTGGGCACGTCGATGCCCCGCGCCGCCACGTCGGTGGCCACCAGGATGCGGATGCGGCCTTCACGCAGGTTCTGCAGGCGGCGGTTGCGCACGCTCTGCGGCATGGCCCCGTGCAGCGCCACCGCGGCATGGCCGGTCTGCTGCAGCGTGTCGGCCAGCATGTCGGCGTCGGCCTGTGTGGAGGTGAACACCACCGCCTGCTCCATCGCCACGTCGCGCAGCCAATGGTCGAGCAGCGCGCGCTTGTGCGACAGGTTGTCGGCCCAGTGGAGCGTCTGGGCGATGTTGACGTGCTTGTCCTGGGCGGTGGCGAGCTCCAGGCGGCCCGGCTCGCGCATCACCTGGGCAGCCAGGCGCATGATGCGCGGCGCGAAGGTGGCCGAGAACATGAGCGTCTGGCCGCGCTGCGCGCACAGGGTGTGGATGGCTTCGAGGTCTTCGGCGAAGCCGAGGTCGAGCATGCGGTCGGCTTCGTCGACCACCAGCACCTGCACCGCATCCAGCAGGATCTGCTTGCGCTCGGCCAGGTCGAGCAGGCGGCCGGGCGTGGCGACCACGAGGCTCGCGCCCTGCAGGTCGGCCAGCTGCTTGCCGAAGGGCATGCCGCCCACGACCGTGGCCACGCGCAGGCCGCGGCTGCTGCGCACGAGGTCGATGGCGTCGGCCGCCACCTGCTGCGCGAGTTCACGGGTGGGGCACAGCACCACGGCGCGGGGCGCGGCCGGCGCCGCGTTGCGCGGCACCCAGCCGCCCTTGGCGGGGCGCGGCATCTTGGGCGGGTTCTGCTCGTTCTGCAGGTGCAGGCTGTGCAGCACCGGCAGCAGGAAGGCGGCGGTCTTGCCGCTGCCGGTCTGGCTGCTCACCATCCAGTCGCCGCCCTGCAGCGCGGCCGGGATGGCCTCGGCCTGCACCGGCGTGGGTTGTTCGAAGCCCAGGGCCTGGACGGCCTGGAGCAAGGGAGCGGCGAGGCCGAGGGCCTCGAAGGAAAGGGTCGTCGTCATGCAGCAATGCCGCGGGCTTGTGGCGCCTCGCGGTCCGTCACGGGTTGGTCTATGAACACATCGACCAACAGACGGAATGCAACGGGTGCAATGGCTCTCGAATCGAAAGACGAGGCCGGGACTGGTGACGATGCAAAAAGAAACTCGCCCCGTCTTTTGATTGGGGCGAGTCCGGCGCGGATTCTCTCACACCTAGGGTTTTCCCACCAGGGCCCTTCCTAGAATGGGCGTGAAGGAGCGCACGCATGGATCCCGAATACCTGGAGTTCCGCGAACACGGCATCACGGTCATCGACACCGGCTTCGTGCGCCCGCGCTTCGATGCCGCCTACCTCATCGTCGAGAACGGGCGCGCCGCCTACGTCGACACCGGCACCAACGATGCGCTGCCCCGGCTGCTGGGCGCGCTCGCCGCCCAGGGGCTCGCGCCGGCCGACGTGGACTACCTCATCGTGACCCACGTGCACCTCGACCACGCCGGCGCCGCCGGTGCGCTGATGCGGCACCTGCCGCGGGCGAAGCTGGTCGTGCACCCGCGCGGCGCACGCCACATGATCGACCCGGGCCAGCTGCTCGACGGCGCCCGCGCGGTGTATGGCGTCGAGGAAGTGGCCCGCACCTACGGCGACGTGCTGCCCATCGACGCCGCCCGCGTGCTCGAGACGCATGACGACCTGGTGCTCGAACTGTCCGGCCGCCCGCTGCGCTTCATCGACACGCCCGGCCATGCCCGGCACCACCACTGCATCTGGGACGAGGCCAGCCGCGGCTGGTTCACCGGCGACACCTTCGGCATCTCGTACCCGGAGCTCGACACGCCGGGCGGGCGCTACATGCTGCCGGCCGCCACGCCGGTGCAGTTCGAGCCCGAAGCCCTGCAGGCATCGGTGCAGCGCATGCTCGAGCGGAAGCCGCGATGGATGTACGTGACGCACTACGGCGCGATCGGCGGCAGCGAGGCCGAGGTCGCCAGGCTGGCCGCGCTGCTGCTGGGCCAGGTCGAAGCGATGGTGGCGCTGGCACGGCCGCTGGCCACGGCGGGCGATCGCCACCAGGCGCTCAAGGGCGCGCTGCGCGGCCTGCACGCCGCCGAGCTGCGGCGCCGCAGCAGCCCGTGGGCCGACAGCGACCTGCTCGAGCCCGACGTCGAGCTCAACGCGCAAGGGCTCGGGGTCTGGCTCGACCGCGAGGCGCGCAGGGGCTGAGGGCTACTACACTCCCGCGACATGCACGGGCCCGCTCACGAGGCGGGCCTCTTTCATTGCAGCAGGAGGCATCGACATGAACGCAGTGAATTTCGCGCTGGCCGGCAAGGTCTGCGTCGTGACGGGGGCGGCCCAGGGCATCGGTGCCGCGTGCGTCGAGCGTTTTGCCCGCGAAGGCGCCCCGGTGGCGCTGTGGGACGTGGACGACGCGCGCGGCCAGGCGCTGGCCGCGCAGCTCGCCGCGCAGGGCAGGCAGGCGATCTACCTGCATTGCGACGTGTCGCGCAAGGCTCAGGTCGATGCCGCCGTGGCCGCCACGCTCAAGGCCTTCGGCCGCATCGACGTGCTGGTCAACAACGCCGGCATCTTCAAGGCGGCGGACTTCCTCGACATCACCGAGGCCGACTGGGACGCGGTGATCGACGTGAACCTGAAAGGCGCCTTCCTCGTCGGCCAGGCCTGCGCGCGCGAGATGGCCAGGCAAGGCAGCGGCGCCATCGTCAACATGAGCTCGGTCAACGGCCTGATGGCCATTCCGAGCATCGCCAGCTACAACGCCAGCAAGGGCGGCATCAACCAGCTCACCCGGGTGATGTCGCTGGCGCTGGTGGACCGCGGCATCCGCGTCAACGCGGTGGCGCCCGGCACCATTGCCACCGAGCTGGCGGCCAAGGCGGTGCTCACCAGCGAGGAGTCGCGCCAGCGCATCATGGGCCGCACGCCGATGAAGCGGCTGGGCGAGCCGGCGGAGATCGCCGACGTGGCGGCCTTCCTGGCCAGCGATGCCTCGAGCTACATGACCGGCCAGATCGTCTATGCCGACGGCGGCCGGCTGAGCCTGAACTACACCGTGCCCGTGTGATCGTGAGCGCAGCTCAGGCCGAGGCGGCCCGGGCCACCGGCTTCAGCCTCGCCTCGCGGATGGGCAGGTGCAGCAGCGCCGCCGCCACCGCGAGCAGGATGTCGGCGTACCACATCCAGTCGTAGGCACCGGTCCATTCGAAGGCCTTGCCGCCCAGCCAGGCACCGAGGAAGCCGCCGACCTGGTGCGACAGCATCACCAGGCCGAACAGCGTGGCCATGTGCGACGTGCCGTAGAACTTGGCCACGAGGCCGGCGGTGGGCGGCACGGTCGACAGGTAGGTGAGGCCGATCACCGCGGCGAACACCAGCAGCACCGCCGGCGTCTTGGGCGACAGCACGAACACCAGCACCGCCACGGCGCGCGCTGCGTACACCAGCGACAGCAGCGACTTCATGCGCCAGCGGCCCACGGCCCAGCCCATCGCAAAGCTGCCGGCGATGTTGAACAGGCCGATCACCGCCAGTGACCACGCGCCCACTTCAGGCGGCAGGCCGCACTGCGCCACCACGCCGGGCAGGTGCGTCGCGATGAAGGCCACGTGGAAGCCGCAGACGAAAAAGCCGGCGCACAGCAGGCGGAAGCTCGAGTCGCCCAGCGCGCGGCCGATCGCCTCGCGCGTGGTCAGCGGCTGCGCGGCCTGGCCCGGGGCGGGTTGTACGGCGGAATGCCCGCGCAGCACCCAGGCGGCCGGCAGCGCGAGCAGGGTGATGAAGGCCAGGCTCTGCAGCGCTGCCACCCAACCGGCAGCCGTGGTCACGGCCTGCGCGATGGGGGCGAAGACGAACTGCCCGAACGAGCCGCCGGCGTTCACGATGCCGGTGGCCATGCCGCGCTTCTCAGGCGGGATGAGGCGCGCGGTCGCCGCCATCAGCACCGACGGCCCGGCGAGCCCGGCGCCGCCGGCGGCCAGCACGCCGATGGCGAACACCAGCCCCGCGGTCGTGCTCATGAACGGCGTGAGTGCCGTGCCCAGCGCCACCAGCAGCACGCCGACGACCAGCACGCGGCCCGCGCCATAGCGGTCGGCCACGATGCCGGCCACCGGCTGCGTGAGCCCCCACCACAGCTGGCCGAAGGCGAACGCGAGGCTGATGCTCGCGATGCCCAGCCCGGTGGCGGTGTTCAGCGTCGGCAGGAACAGGCCCATCGACTGGCGCGCGCCCATGGTCAGCGCAAAGGTGCCTGCCGCCGCCAGCAGCACCAGCGCCAGGGGTGCGGCGACCTGTCGGGAATCATTCATCGTGGGATCCTTCGTCATCGGCCTCGTCGAGCAAGGCCATGCATTCGTCGATCAGCGCGTGCAGCCTGGCCACGCGCTGAGGCGTGAGCCGCTCGTTGAGCGACAGCTGCGCGCGCTTCCAGGCCCGCTGAGCCTCGGCACGCAATGCCTTGCCTTCGTCGGTGGCCACCAGCAGGCGGCTGCGCGCGTCCACGCCGGGGTCCAGGCGGATCCAGCCCTGCGCAATGAGCGGCTGCATGTTGCGGGTGAGCGTGGAGGCGTTGAGCTTCATGCGCGCCGCCAGCGCCGACGGCTGGATGGGCCCCAGCAACACCACGTGCGACAGCAGCGAGTACTGCGTGTTCTTGAGACCGGTGACGCCCACCTCGCGGTCGTACAGCCGGGTGACGCGCCGGCTGAGCTGCCGGAGCTTGAGGTTGGTGCAGCCCTGGGGCTTGACGGTGGTTTCCACGCAAACTATTGTAGATGCATCAATTGCATATGCAAGCATATGGAGGAGAGCACCGTGATGCATGAACTGCAAGCCCAGTGGGAAGCCGAGGAAGCCGCGGTGCGCGCCGGGCTGATGCCCGGCACCGGCATCGCGCGACCCGACCAGGTGATCGGCCGCACCGGCATGGAGATGTTCCAGGCCATGTTCGATGGCGAGATCCCGGTGCCGCCCATCGGCGACACGCTGGACTTCACCCTGCTGCGGGTGGAGCCGGGCCGCGCGGTGTTCCAGGGCCGGCCGCTGGCGCGGCACTACAACCCGATGGGCACGGTGCACGGCGGCTGGTATGCCACGCTGCTTGACTCGGCGGTGGGCTGTGCGGTGCACACCACGCTGCCGGCCGGCAAGGCCTACACCACGCTGGAGCTGAAGCTGAACCTGGTGCGCGCGCTCACCGACCGCGCGCCGCTGGTGCGCGCCGAGGGCTATGTGGTGCACGTGGGCGGACGGGTCGCCACGGCGGAGGGGCGGCTCACTGGCGTGGACGGAAAGCTGTACGCTCACGCGAGCACGACCTGCCTCATCTCCGACCTGCCCCCACCCAAACCATGAGACTCCTCCACACCATGCTGCGCGTCGGCAACCTGCAACGCTCGATCGACTTCTACACGAAGGTGATGGGCATGCAGCTGCTGCGCACGACTGACCGCCCCGAGCAACAGTATTCGCTCGCCTTCGTGGGCTACGGCAACAACCCCGAACATGCCGAGATCGAGCTCACCTACAACTACGGCGTCGAGCAATACGAGCTCGGCACGGCCTACGGCCACATCGCCATCGGCGTGCCCGATGCCTATGCGGCTTGCGAGAAGATCCGCGCCGGCGGCGGCGCGATCACCCGCGAGCCGGGTCCGGTGAAAGGCGGCAGCACGGTCATCGCCTTCGTCACCGACCCCGACGGCTACAAGCTCGAGCTGATCGAGCGCAAGTAGACCGGCCGCTCCACCGTCACGCCAGCTTCACGCGCGGCCGATAGGGTCGCGGGCTTGCCGCTTGCCGCACGCCAGCGGCCCAACGACCAAAG